>CAZTVP010000115.1:0-6975 GCA_964616995.1 uncultured Comamonadaceae bacterium | reverse complement strand
AAGGATAAAATGAGACTGATTTTTTTCAAAAGTCGTTCGGTTTGGATGCTAAAATAACGAAGGAAGTGTATGGATATTATTTTAAACGAGACCTGCTTTATGCTTTACAAGAAAAATTGACAAATGGTAAACTAAAGCATTATCAGAAGAATATAGCTCCAAATATGCCAAACACAAACATCAACGCGTATAATCCCATAACAATGGCAGCTAAAATCCCTATGAACTTATAGTGACTCTTCAAATTTTCAAAAGCTGACGTGTAATCATCTTCATTATTTCCTGCCAGTGCTTCTCTCATTTTATTAGAGAATTTCCACAGGTAAGACACTGGAAAATAATACAAAGCTGCCACTCCTAAATAAATCAAAGTGAAAACAAATGAAGGAAAAGGAAGTGCATTAAATTCTGAAGAAGCCATAGAACCGAAAACTCCCATGGACAAACCTCCAAACACCATAAGTCCTATTCCTATGAACCCCAAAATGGCAAGAAACCGTGTCCATTTAGCCGTTTCCTTTAAATATTCTTTAGCGGTTTCATTCAACACATTATTGCCATCAAGAGATTGATCTATAGTATCCATTTTTAATTGGTTTTGAGTAGTTTATTTATTTAGGGCAGAAAGGTAAGGTAAATATTTGTTAGTGTAAATTAGTCCAAAGGACATGATAACAGATTTTCTACTCACTTGATATACTAAAAGTAGGAAATGCAAATGCTTTGTTGGGGCATAGACAAATCTTACCTCGTACTCCTGCCTGCGGGCAGGTAGATCTATATTCGCACTTCCACTAACCCACCCCAAATTGCTCATCAAGTTTTCGTTTTATCGGCATTCTCCATCTCGCAATTCTCCCCCTCGAAGATTAAATACTGCCAACAAGGAAATTTCTAATCGGAGGGGGAGTTCTAATACAGCTGAAATGAAAAACTTCTTCAATCAGCACTTATCAACTTTCACTCCTCATTTCAAAAAGTTTTAATCTCAAGAAAAACTTAAATCGAACAACTCATATATCCTTATCACTACCTCATCTTCCTTCAAACCAACGCACTCCTAAAGGATGACCCACGCTTGAAGAGTATTAAGGTATTCCTTTTAACTAAAAGTGGTCAATACTTACCGATAGCTATCGGGACAGGCATAGTCAATGGTTAACTCGTAATTCGTAAATCTAAAACCGTAATTCAAACTAAGTTTGAATTACCCCTACCTTATATTCACCAGTAGGAGAATTGTTAGCAGCTTCTATTCCCATAGAAATCCACTTTCTGGTGTCTTCTGGCGCTATGATAGCATCAAACCAAAGTCTTGCAGCTGCATAGTATGGACTCGTTTGTTCATCATATCGGCTTTTGATTTTCTCGAAGAGTTCTTTAGAAGCTTTCTCGTCAAGTTCTTGTCCTTGTTTCTTGAGCGAAGCACTTTCTATCTGCATTAGCACTTTGGCAGCTTGAGCTCCGCCCATTACTGCCAGATTACAAGTAGGCCAACCGACTATAAGTCTTGGGTCATAAGCTTTTCCGCACATGGCGTAGTTTCCAGCTCCGTAGGAGTTTCCTACTATGATAGTGAACTTAGGAACTACCGAATTACTCATGGCATTTACCAGTTTAGCTCCGTCTTTAATAATACCACCATGTTCACTTTTAGAGCCTACCATAAATCCAGTCACATCTTGGAGAAAAACCAGTGGAATATTCTTTTGATTGCACGTCATTATAAATCGTGAGGCTTTGTCTGCAGAGTCAGAATAAATCACTCCTCCGAATTGAACTCCGTCTTTTTTAGACTTAACTATGCTCCGCTGATTGGCTACTATTCCTACACTCCACCCATCTATCCTAGCGTAGGCACAAACGATACTTTTTCCATAGTCTTTTTTATACTCCGTAAACTCAGAGTTATCTACTAAGGATTTTATTAGCAGTCGAGTTTCATAAGGCTTGTTTCTTTGAGGCGGAAGAATTCCTGTAATACCTCTTTCTTCTTTTAAAGGTAAAAAAGCTTCAGTTCTGTTGAATCCAGCGCTCAGTCCATCATCACCTATTCTAGAAATAAGGTCTTTATTAAATCCAGGCATTCTTCATCGGTCTCCGTTTTGTAATCGCACACACCACTGATTTCAGTGTGTGTAGTAGCTCCTCCAAGGGTTTCGTTGTCTATATCTTCACCTATGGCTGCTTTTACTAAGTATGAACCTGCCAAGAAAATAGAACCAGTTTCATTTACTATAATGCTTTCATCACTCATAATAGGCAGGTAAGCTCCTCCAGCTACACATGAGCCCATTACAGCAGCTATTTGAGTTATTCCCTGAGCACTCATAACCGCGTTATTTCTAAAAATTCGACCGAAGTTTTCTTTGTCTGGAAAAATCTCGTCTTGCATAGGAAGGTAAACTCCAGCAGAATCTACCAAGTAGATAATAGGAAGTCGATTTTCCATGGCTATTTCCTGAGCTCTCAGGTTTTTCTTTCCTGTAATTGGGAACCAAGCACCGGCTTTTACTGTGGCATCATTAGCTACTACGATGCACTGTTTTCCTTTTACATAACCAATTTGCACTACTACTCCTCCAGCCGGACAACCACCATGTTCAGCATACATTCCATAACCGGCAAATTCTCCAATCTCTAAGATTTCAGCTCCTTTATCAAAAAGGTAAGCAAGTCTCTCCCTGGCAGATAATTTACCCTTGGAATGAAGCTTTTCTACACGCTTAGCTCCTCCACCAGCATGAATCTTTTCGAGCTTTCGGTGCAGGTCAGAAATGAGCTGCTTCATCTTGTCCTCATTCTTATTGTGCTCTAGATTTTGGGTTTTATATTTTGCCATGTTTCTCATTTTAGTCTACTTTTACATGCGCAAATATAAGGTTTACATGACAGGCTTGTATAGCTTATTTATTCTGGGTTTTCTATCGTTTTCAGTGGTTTTACTAGCGGTGCAATGCACTGACAATTCCCCAAAAAACGCCTCTGAAAAGAAAGATTCAGAAACTGGAGATTCTGCTTTAATTCAGTTAGAGTTTGCAGAAAAGTTTAGTGTTTACCGAACAGGAAATGATACCATCATAGAAATCAGAGATGGGCAGAAAAACTGGATTAAAAAAGTGTCTAAAACTCCTCAGTCAGGAGAGATTTCATTTCCTGTAAATAGTTTGGCTTGTCTTTCTACTAGTCATCTATACTTCTTTAGTCAAGTGGCAGGAATAGATGCTATACGAGGAGTCTCTTTTGCTGAGAGTTTGAATGATGAGGAGGTTAGAGAGGCATTGCACCGCGGAACATTAATAGATTTAACAGGCGGAAGCTCAGATTATGACCCTGAATTAGTGTTAGGATTAGCTCCGGATTTATTCACCACTTACCCATTCGGTGAAGGGGAATTCGAACGCTTGGAAAACACCGGATTACCCACGCTTCACTTTACAGAATACTTAGAAAAGCATCCGCTTGGAAGAGTCGAATGGATAAAACTGGCAGGTTTTTTAACAGGAAAATCAGCTGAAGCCGAAGCCTATTTCCAAGAAGTAAAAGAGTCATACATGCTCACAAAACTCAAGGCAGTCCGCAAAAAGAGAGCTCGTCCTTCGGTCATCAATGCCAATGGATATGCCAATAAATGGACAGCACCGAGCGGAAATAGTTTAGTGGCTCATTTCATAAAAGACGCAGGAGGAGCCTATGTATTCGAAGCGGATTCTTCTGCAGGAAATTTGTCATTAGACTTCGAGAAAGTGTATGAACTGGCTAATTCATCTGATTACTGGGCAAGTGTGGTTTTTACAGATTCTATATCGCTGGATACGTTTATAGGAGAGGAAGATAGGCTGAGAGAAACCACTGTAATGAAAGATGGGAACATCTTCTACTGCAATGCTCAACAGTCAGACTACTTCGGGCGAGGAATTCTGGAACCTCACCACATTTTATCCGATGTGTTTCAGGTGCTTCATCCATCAGACTCCACTTACACACCTCATTATTTCTACCCGTTTAACCCTTGAAGATTAGAGGGGTACATATCTTTTTAGTACTTCTACTATTAGTGCTTTTTTTCCTTGAATTGAGATTCGGAAGCATAGAAATGTCATTTTCAGAATTTTGGAAACGGTTCACAGAGGGTGACGCTGTTATTTGGTCATTTAGGTTGCCGGCCGCGCTTACGGCTGCTTTGGCCGGTTCTTGCTTGGCACTCTCAGGCTGGTTAATGCAGACACTCTTCAGAAATACACTGGCAGGGCCTTCCATTCTAGGAATTACTTCTGGTGCTAGCTTGATGGTGGCTCTAGTGCTATTAGCAGGATTTAGCTTTGGTGGAATCTTGGCCGATTTTGGCTTAGTGGCTGCAGCTTTGTTGGGAGCTTTCGGAGTGTTGGCCATGGTGCTGGTGGTTTCTACCAAAGTTAGACAGTTAGCCACGGTTCTGATTTTCGGGTTGATGATTAGCTATTTATTAGGAGCATTTCAGTCCATTCTCATAGATGCCGCAGGAAAATCAGAGCTAAAAAGTTTCGTGAGTTGGGGACTAGCCAGTTTCGGAAATTTGAGAGACGGTCAGTTATGGGTTCTCCTGACCACTCTTATTTTAGGAATCATAACTGTCTTAAAGTGCGGTGCAAAACTGGATCACTGGCTCCTAGGTGAAGATTACGCACAAAGTTTAGGAGTAAACGTAAAATCGTTTAAGATACTGCTGATGGGAGTTTGTGGCATACTAGCGGGAGTAGTCACTGCGTACTGTGGCCCAGTGGCTTTTTTAGGGTTGGCCATGCCTCATGCAGTGAGAATGTTTTATAAGAAACCACACCACATGAGTTTTCTGCCCGTGCTTGTGTTATCAGGAGCTTCAGCAGGAATGCTCTGCGAATTATTAGCCAGAATGCCATGGAGCAGTGAATCTTTACCTTTGAACGCAGTTACTTCATTTTTAGGAGCGCCTGTGGTGATTTGGTTACTATTGCGCAGCAGAATTAGAAGTTAATTGAAGTGTAACCCGAATTATGCATTAGAGTATCTATTGCTGTCTCAAACCCCATTGAAATCAGACGTTTCACTGACTTTTTGAATTTAACCATAGTAGTGCTGTGCCGAAATTCACAAAAGTCCTGATTTCTGCGTGGTTTAAAACCTCATGACGAAACCCTAACGCATAATTCGGGTTTAAAATCCTTTTTCCTCTACAAAACTAAAAGAACATTCAACTGGATTTTCTACTTGAAAATCTACTTCCTCACCTTCGGTATTTCCTTTGACAGAACCAAGTGTACACTTACCATCTTCAAACAGAAGTGTTGTAAACATAGACGATTCATAACCTTGGGTTTCTTTCTGGAATAACCCTTCTGGTTTTCCTTTTGAAAACGTACCAGAAACTCTAGTACTGAGCATATTTTTTCCGTTTTCTCCATCGATTAAACTTGGCATCAATTCAAACGCCCCGTTCTTTCTAAAGATTCTTGGTCGGTCCAGTTTTTCATAACTGATAAAGCCTTTAAAGAATCCTTCTCCTGTGAATTCTACACCTAATAAATCAGATGCTTCTTCTGCCGTAATTCTATCTACGTTTCTAGTATAAATAGAATCAGATTTCTGAATAAAGACTTCTTCTTTGGTTTGAATTCCTCCACCAAACACCCATCCATCAGTAGCTCCCCTACCCTCACTTCCACTGAACCTAATTTTCTTCCAAGTAGAAAAGCGAGGAGTTCCTCTCATTATTATTTTCTCTTTGTAATCAGACTCTTCTTCTAGATAAATGGCTCGCTGCCCATAAGCTAATTTATCTATGATGACACCATCCTTTCCAGGAGTACTCCGCACGTTTAAATCTGAAATGACTGAATAGACTTCTATCTGCTCTGGTGCTTTTTCCTCAGGAGAAACTTCTGCAGTTTCTTCTTCTTGATTAGGGTCTGAATCAGCATCTTCACTTCCACAAGTGATGAATAAAAAGGAGAATAAGATGAACGAGGGGATTTGGAAGTATTTCATTATAATTAGTTTCTTATTGAACCCTGTAAAATAAGTCAATAGTATTCAGTTAAGGAAAATTAGCAGTAGTTCAGATAGATATTTTCAGGAAAGCCTGGAATTGATGAAAGTTGACAAGCTGATAGATTGATAAGTATTGGCAGTCACCTGCACTAAAAAGGACTATCCACTTTTGAACTTTCCAACTTTCTAACTTTCTAACTGAGAACTGAGAACTGAGAACTGAGAACTGAGAAAAAAGAACTAGGAACTAAAAAAATCAAACATTAAACCTGAAGTGCATAATATCCCCATCTTGTACAATATACTCTTTCCCTTCTACACCCATCTTACCTGCATCTTTAACCGCAGCTTCTGAACCCAGGGAAACAAAGTCACTATACTTCATTACCTCAGCTCTAATAAATCCTTTTTCAAAATCTGTATGAATCACACCAGCCGCTTGAGGAGCGGTAGCACCTACTTTTACTGTCCAGGCTCTTACTTCCTTCTTACCTGCTGTAAAGTAAGTTTGTAAGTTCAGTAATTTGTAAGCAGACTTAATCAACTTGGCTACGCCAGGTTCTTCCAATCCTAAGTCTTCTAAAAACATCTGTCTTTCTTCATAAGACTCCAGCTCGGCTATGTCTGATTCTATGGCTGCTCCTATGATAATTACTTCGGCATTTTCTTCTTTCACTAACTCTCTCACCTTCTCTACATGAGCGTTTCCAGAGACTACACTTCCTTCTTCCACATTACAAGCATATAGCACTGGCTTAGAAGTCAACAATTGAAGTTCTTTCATTAATGGAACTTCTTTTTCATCCATTTCTACCGTTCTAGCTGATTTTCCGGACTCCAAAACCTCTTTTACACGGTCATAGAATCCTTTAACACGTTGTGCTTCTTTGTCTCCGGTTTTAGCCGCTTTGTTGATTTTTTGCAGTCTATTCTCCAGCGTTTCTAAGTCCTTTAGCTGAAGCTCAAAGT
>CAZTVP010000114.1:0-6996 GCA_964616995.1 uncultured Comamonadaceae bacterium | reverse complement strand
CATAGCAAAGCTAAAACTAATACTTCACACAAATAACACCCCATTAAACTGAACAAAACATGGGCAATAGTTTCAAAACGTTTTCCCTTCCAAAGTTCACTTGGATAACCTATAAACTGAATTACCAGCCTTAACAGCCAAAACACTAACATTCCTAGAAGTATTTTCTTTCCCAATGGGTTTTCAATTAACTCCTCAGCAGAGGAAAAACACAATAACCCCATTAAAAAAACGGCTATAGCTATAAAAAAGGTGTGCCATTTCATCATGTGTTCATTTATCAAGCTTATCCTTATTAGCTCTTCTTTCCATTTAAAGTATTTAGGAAAATAAATATGAATGGCCGCCAAAAGCATTAGTAGAACACCTACAATTTTAAGGTGAATAATAACCGTCATTTCTGCAGAGTGTAAATATTTAAAAAGGGAGTGAACTTTTCATGTTTTATTCTATCAAACCCAGCGTTTCTGAAATTACTCATCCAAGAACGGTGACTATGAAAATGTGTAAACCCAATGGTGAAAGCTAAGAAATTAGGGAGGTCTCTTAAATGTTCAAGCACTATGATTTTTCCGCCCGTTTTAAGAACCCTTTTACATTCTAGAAAAAAGCTATCTCTTTCCTCTGAGTTTCTTATTTCGTGGGCTGCTGACAAAAGAAAAATTATCTCTATGCTTTCGTTTTCCAATGGTATATGATGCGTAGAAATTTCTTTAGTATTTGGAAATTCTAGAGTGACCTTGCGAGCTCTAATGATGGCTTTTTCTGTGTGTCTGTCACTATTGTAAAAATCAAAAGCTTCAAGTTCAGCACCATTAAACTTTTCCTGAAGGAGAAAGCTAGTCTCGTCAAATCCAGCATGAATATTCACGAGTTTACTTCCTTTCGTTTCCTCCAAATTATCTAGCCATTTTAAGTCATAATAACCAGAAAAATCATACACATAAGCCGAAACTACCAATGGTGCTACTAAGCCATAAATCAGCCCTACGAGAGCCAGCAACAGGGTTAATCCTGATATTATCTGGAAAGCCCAAAGGGCTATTAGGCCTAGGAAAATTATAGCTCCAAGTACATAAAAATGCCTATTGAAACTTAGAATATTTAAAACTCCTTGAAACGGTTTTCTTTTTACCATTGTTCTATTCTTCCTTTTTTCCATTTGTAAGGAATGTTTTTAACTTCAAAGCAGCTGGCTAAAACCGGATTTTTCAACTGTTTAAAAATCGGGTAGTTAATTTCGTATTCTTCCACCTCTATGAGATTCGGTTTCCAATTTGTACGAACTCCTTCTACTATGAGCATCTGGTCTTTCTTTTGGTTGTACGAGAACGTAAATGGCAGTGGCCCCGCAAATCTTCTTGCTTCCTTCCAATTCGTAAATGGAGAGGTTTCTGGTAGCTGAATGTTACTTTTCGAATCATTGGTTTTCAGACTAATTCCTTTTGAATTTACCTGACATCCCTTTTCAGTGTTGCTTATCTTAATTGGCACGCGGCTATAATTGTACTTCGTAAACAGAGCACCTAACCATTTCATCTTCCAGCTATCTGTTTCAGATTTTAAAATAAACAGACCTCTTAGTCTTTTTCCCGCTTTACTGGTGTAACGAACAAAAATCCGAACACCTATCAGCTTAAAGTCATTCCCTAGAAAATTTGGAAGAGAGGTTGGTTTCAGATTTCTAGTTTGAACTATGGCTATAGCCATAAAAGCCCATTTATCCTTATGCGTGTCTAAATCAAGTTTATCAGGGATGAGTGACTGAAGCTCCTCTTTTTCTAGAGCGAAAGTGAGAACGAGTGAACGCTCAAAATGCGCACTAACCTCAAAAGGATGTTTTTTAATCATTAAACTCCAGATATAATTTATAGTGGAATAAAACCACTACCATAAAACAAAAAGCAAACAGGCTATTCCATTTTCCCCAGAGCAAAAGCTCAGGAACAAGAAAGAATTCCAAGATATTCATGGTCAACACTAAAGCCACTTGCAAAAAAGTGTGGGTTTTCACTTTCCTATCTAGAAGTATCCACAAGGCTATTCCAATCTCGCCAATTCCAATCAATATGGTAAGCTCGCGATAAAAATCCACTTGAAGAATTTGATGAACAATTTCAGAATGTCTAGGTACTAGATTTAAGACTTTGCACAGCAAACCATTCAACAACCACACAAGTGCTATGAAAATCTTTAAAGCTTTTCTAAAGTTCAGTTTCATGCGGTAAGAATTAACATAAAAACTAAAGGTATAAACAACCATTGAAGTACCCATAAGCCCATGAGTTCTCCTGTCATTTTCAAACTTTTCAATCGTCTTACGTGCATTCTATTGATAAAATACATTAGCACTACTAGGTACAAAGGAATAAAGTAGAAAAACCCCTCTCCCAAACTCACTGCTATAAAGATAGGAGCCACCAAAGCAGCCAGCACTAAATTCACCGTTGCTAAATTTCCCAGATAATCTAGTAATGGAGCTTTGCGGTCAGTGAGATAAGTTAATCCCATTTGCACCGTGAACCTTAGTGTTATTATTATACTGAGAGTTAAAAATGCCGGTATGAATTCATACCCGGGAATATTCAGCAAGGCTCCAGCGCATAAGCCAGCTGCCATAACTATGGCAAAAATGATGTACAACCACCTATATTTCAAATTCACATCTGGTGTGCAGGTGACCTCAGCGGGATTCTTTGGTGGAGGAGCTATCACCTTCCTATTGTAACTGATGAAGCTGTAGAGTTTTTTCATGAACCAGTAAAATGGCTTCCACCTGAACAGCGGATTCAGCCACTTGAACCTGTGACCCACAACCTTGAACATACTATCTATACCATAGGTGACTGTTTGGTCACTTCGGTTAATAAGGGCTATTTCATTTTGAGCTCGGTTATAGTCCCAGTCTTTTAAAGAAAACTGCTCCGCGCCAAAAGGTGTTCTACCATTTTCGTCTAAAATTCCTGTCTTCATAAAAATCTTAGTGTAAACACAGCACATGGGACAGTCTTTGTCATACACCAGTGTGTGATTCTGTAACGTGTTTGGAGTTGTTGTTTTCATATCTTTCAATATTTTTTGAAACTTATAATTAAAAAAAAGCCAGCATGCTTATAACTTGCTGGCCAGCTTAAATAGCCAATTCTTTTTACTTTCACTAAAACGGGTTATCATATTATCGGCCCCATCTGCAAATTGTCTTAAATCTCCCATCAACTTTTCGAACTCTTTTTCCTCCTCAGTTTTCACTTTGTCTAGCTTGAGTTGGTCTAATGTTCTTTTTAAAGGGTCTAATTCTCTTTTCTTTCTCTCTTTAGCAATCTGCTTGGCCATAGTCCACACTTCTTTTCCTGCTATGAAGTATTCTCTTCGTTCTCCTGCTATCAACTTCTTTTCTGCCAGGCCCCAGTCCATGAGCATACGTACGTTCATATTCACATTTCCTCTACTAATGGCGAGCTTTTCCATGATGTCTTCAGTAGATAAAGGGCTTTTACTTACCAGCAGAAGCGCATGAATCTGCGCCATAGTCCTGCTCACTCCCCAGCTGCTTCCAAGTGTTCCCCAAACAGAAATAAACTCGTTATGTGCTTCTTTTAATTCCATCTGGAACAAAAGTAAGACTTATTTTCATAAGTTTCAAAACTTATTGAAAGTTTTATAGGGTTGTTCTAAATTCTAGTAATTAAAACTCAGCCTCAGTGCAGGCATAATAGCCAGTGAATTACTCTCGGCACCGCTAAATGATAGATTTTCTTTGGATTGGAGACTAAGACCACAAACTCCACTCAATAGTACATTTTCATTCACTCTAAAGCCTATGGAAGGTGACGTTCTTAGACTCAGGAAATTACCGTATCTCTTGTTTTCATTATTGTACTCTACTAGGGAATTGTTTTCGTCTAATCCTCTTCCATTTTGCGCAGCAAAGAAGGAGTAACTCATCCCAAAACCACAGCTTAATCTGAACCTAGATACATCTTTAAACACCTCCAAATCCAGAGGAATAGTCACTACACTATGCTTGTTAAAATGACGAACAGACCGAATGGCTTGAGCTTCCAACACCTGACCAGAACCTGACTCTACAATAGTGGTATCAGAAATGAAGTCTTTCTCAAATTTATCCTGCCAGCTTCCGAGCTCAGCGCCTATGCTTAGGTTCCAAAAATCTCCTTTCTTAACTGGCACAGAAAACCCAACTCTAAAACCATCATCAGTACTGATGCTCTGATTAAGACTGTCTGTTAAACTTCCGCTCCCTTTGAATTTTAGAGATTCATAAACAGTTCCTCCATAAATACTGAAAGCAAGTTTCTTTTTAGAAGCTTGAACCGTCTGCTCCTCATCTTTTAATCCCATCTTATCAAGTTTTTCCAGTAAGCCAGAAACAACTTTTAATTCTTCTAAGTTCACCTCGGTAATCTCTGTATTGGATCCTGGTTGTGCTTCGTTACGTTGGATTCGGTCTGATGTAGAATTTATAAGGTGAGATGACTCTTTTATCGGTTTTACTGTTTCTTCCGGTTTAGAAGGGGTGTCATTATTAATCACATTAGCCAATAATTTCTTATCTGCTTCAGATGTACTTTCCTCTGATAATGAAGTCAAATTTTCTGAAGGCGAATTTTGAACTGGGGATTCCTCTTCATTCTTGTCAGATTTTGGCGAGTGATATGTCTGATGTAATTCGCTGGAATAGTTTTCAATAGAGCTTTTAGACGATTCTTCATTTCCTGTTAGACTCTCTTTTAATACTTGATATGCGTAGTCCTCTCGAGGCATGTATTCAGACCTAACATTTTCTCCAGGAATCAGTGTTAAGGTCAATATTCCTGAAAACAAAATAACAGGAACCAGCCACCACAGAATAGCACCTTTTCTCTTAGAACCTTTAGTGGTCATTCCTTCAGAGATTCCAGACCAAAGCGCTTCCGAGTTTACTCCAGTCATTTCTGAGTGAGTAGAGAGTCTATTTTTTATTTCATTTTCTAATCCGTTCATGGTTTATCCTATTGAAAATCTGTAATCTCCAAGTAATGCATTTAAACTGTTTGGTTTGTTTTTTATCCAATCTCGAGCTCTGCTGAGTCTTTTTCTGCTGGCACTTTCCCTAATGCTCAGTATTTCAGCTATCTCCTGATGTGAGTAACCATCTATTACACTAAGGTTAAACACCTCATAATATTTAGGTGGCATCTGTTTTAAAAACTTTACCAGCTCTTCATTACTTAGCTTTTCCACCACTTCAGCATTTAGCTCTGGTGCGTTTTCTTCTTGTAACTCGCTAAAAAACCATGAGCGGTTTTTCTTGTTCTGTTTCAAGCATAAGTGAATGACTATTCTACTTGCCCATGAATGAAACTTTCCTTTTGAACCGTCAAACTGATTTAGGTTCTGGAAAATGAGAATGAATCCTTCCTGGAGCACATCTTGTCTATGAGATTTATTATTCAAATATCTACCGCAAATCCCGTTTAAGTATGGTAGAGAGGATTCGTACAACTCCTTTTGTGCAGCTGAACACTCATTTAAACACTCTTGTATTAACCCTTCTCTGATTTGCATATGAAGATAAACTCGGCACACGCTTTCATGCATGTACCGAGTTCAATACTCATTAAATAACTTATTAGTTGGCTTCGCACTCACAGTTTTGGTTCACTGTGCCTTGCTCATCCGAACTTGTCCAGCAGTCAGCTCCAACTTCTAGGAAATAACCATTTGGAAATTCTAAGTCATACCATGAAGCTAAGTTTGATGTTTGAGTGCAAAGTGTAGCAGGGTTATTCTCAATACAATCACAATGCTGATCAATTATACCCCATCCTGCTTGACACGGATCACCTACGTTTCCTTGCATATTCGGACAGTCATAATCACCTCCATTATTCGTAAGACACTCACAATTCTCATCTATAACCCCGAAGTTTCCGAAAATATCTACACAAGACATTCCTATGTTAGCCTGTAACTCTGGACAGTCGTATTCAATAGTTTCTCCCTCACACTCACAGTCAGCGTTTACTACTCCTCCAAAAGGAGTTCCTGGAGTTTCACACGCATCACCTACGTTAGCTTGTAAGTTAGGACAATCAAATTCCTGCACCTGAGCTTCACATTCACAGTTTTCATTTACTACACCCTGCTGCTCATTACTATCCCAGCACTGGTCACCTGGAGATAATTCATATCCATCAGGAAACTCCGAGTCATACCATGAAGCTAAGTTGGTTACCTCATCACACTGAGTACTCTGTGTTTCCTCTATACACTCACAGTTTTCATTTACAGTTCCCAGCTCATTTCCTATTTCACAAGTGTCACCTATGTTTAACTCTAATGCTTCACAGTCGTATTCATCTCCACCTTGACCTGTTGGAATTACTACTTGGTCATCTAAGTTTTCTTCCTCACATGACGTAAGCAGACCTATCGCACAGATAAAAAGAAGAGCCAAACTACTTCTAACTAAATTTTTCATTTCTAATATTTTTTCGATTTAAAGATTTTTCTAATTCTGTAGCCTACACTTAGATTATCCTCTCAATCGTGAATATGTGACAAAATTCAGGGGTTTATTTTCTAACCCTCTTAAAATCAGTGAGAAAAATTTAAATATATAGGTTACTCTTTACACTTTGGATTACTACCTTAGCTCCCATGCGCGCATATTTTCTCACTAAAAAAGGAACACCAGAAAACTCCATAGAGCTTTGTGAAGTTAGCACTCCAGAACCCAAAGCAGGAGAAGTGCTGGTTAAAACCACTCATTTCGGGTTGAATTTTGCAGATGTGATTATGCGCCAAGGCCTGTACAGAGAAGCACCTGCATTTCCTTTTATTCCAGGCTATGATGCTGCTGGAGAAGTAGAAGCCGTAGGAAAGGGTGCCGACTCGTCCCTCATAGGAAAACGTGTGGTAGTCATGTGTAAATTCGGTGGATATTCCGAGTACATTTCTACGCCAGAAGCTGGTGTAGCCGTTCTTCCAGAC
>CAZTVP010000113.1:0-7006 GCA_964616995.1 uncultured Comamonadaceae bacterium | reverse complement strand
AACATTTTGACCATCAGGAAGTATTTCTGAATCAGAAGCTGTAAAGACACACTGAAAAGAGTTGAGTTTATCATCATGGTCATTAAAATAACCTACTTCTACCCAGTTCACATAAACCGCATCTTCTGTGATTTTATAGAACACATCACCACAATTATTACAACCGAAATCTACATCTGCCCAAAAAGGTGCAAGCATCGTGTTAAAGACAGGAAAACCATCGGGAGTGAACGTTGTAAATGGACCATCAAAAGTAATGTTACCATTCGTATTAATCCAAAAACTATCAAAAACAGCTCCGTACAACTCAAATTCAAAAGGTAGCATTAGTTCTCCTGTACTTCCATCATCCGTACCATTAGAACCAAAGCCGGTGTCTGTATAAGTATTATCAGGTTCATTCCAGCAGTCACAAGGGCTTGATTGAGTGCTACCAGTGTTATATTGCTTTGCAGACGGCTTAACCTCTATTACCTCTTTTTTCTTTTTAGGTTGAATTATTTCATATTCTCTATTAAAAAGCTCTCTAGACTCTTTTAATAATTTGTATTCCTCAGAATCAACAATTATAGCCCTCTCTTCCTGAGAGTAAATTGAGAAGCTTGTAAAAAAGAGAACAAGGAAAAAAATGTGTTTCATAGCAAGTAGTTTAAATTGAGTATTATTTATCTGGGTTTAAAAGTAAATATTTTGCTTCTATTCCATACCTCCGAGAAGGGATTCCCCATAAAAAATGCGGCTCCATTAGAACCGCATTTTTAAAATGATATTTACATCAAATTTATTTCCTGAATATGTTTACCGTACCATTCATAGGGTCTATGTTATCCCCAGCTTCTATGGTATAGAAATAGACACCTTCTTTGAGCTCATTTCCATTCATGTCCTCACCCGTCCAAGGGTCATCATTTGAATAGTTATTGTTTTCATACACAAGATTACCCCATCTATCAAAGATGTTTACCTTGATTCCAGTAAGTCTTCCTATTCCTCCTAGAAACCAAGCTTCATTTAGCCCTCCATTAAATGCGCTTCCTGGGTTGTCTGGATCATTTAAGAAAGACTCACCACCATCATTATCAGGAGTAATTACATTGGGCGCAGTAATTTCACAAGGGATTAATTGTAGCACTACAGATCCTTGAGCATCAGCACAAACTTCATTTGTAAAGAAAGTTAGTATAGCGCTATCATCTATGGATGCAGTAGGAATTTGATCAGCAGAAACATCAATTGCTGGTGACGTATTATCAAAAGTTTCAGATACAAATTCACCGAACTCATTAGTGTATGAAAGAGTCCAAAGCACTGGAGTAGAAATTCCCTCACCGTTATTCCAGATAGGTGCTATATTCTGCACTTCACCAGCGCAGTATAGTAAAGAGTCAGGAGCATAAAACACCTCAGCAAATCTACCGAAGTTAATATCAGCAGAAGTAGATGCTTCACCACACTCATTAGAAACGATTACTGAATAAGTCACAGGTGTGTTAAGCCCCGTGTCAAATACTTCAATAGTTTCAGTATCCGCACCAGTAGACCATTCATAAACAAAAGAAGGGTGATCAGGAGAAGTAGGATCTAATACTACAGAAGGATCACAGGAGGTTTCGTTAGCTAAGACTGCAGTAGGCTGTGGAACAGCAGTTACTTCACCTGAAGATGTGGCTGATCCACACCAGCCATTAGGATGAGCTATGGTAACTGTATAGTTAATGGCTCCATCGGTAAATGCCGTTTCACCATTACCTAGACTTACCGGGCTCCAAGTGATATTTGAGTTTTCAATTATATCATTGGAGGGTCCAAACTCCGGTTCTAAAGTAACACCTGTTCCTTCGCATATATCTAAGTAGTCAAAAGCTTCTACTGTAGGAGTTTCCCAGAAAACAAGGTCGAATTCTATAACCTGATTGCAGACATCTGAGTCAAACTCTAAACCGTAAACGCCATTAAAACCTAGAGGTGCTGTAAAAGTACACGACCCGTTAACTGGATTAAATATACCTTCCTCTAGGCAGTCCATTACAAATCCTTCACCACCTTCAGGTACATCTACAGTCCAAGTTCCAGGTAGGGCATTAAATCCGCAGTTAGCTATTTGGACAAAGAAAGGTACGCCATCAGATGTAAGTAGATCTCCTTCTTCAGTATCAAATACAGGTTGATTGTTTTCGTCAAGAAGTTGGACCGTAATATCATCATCATCAAGTCCAGGAGTCCAAAAATATTCAATTACTTGCCCATGGAAGACTTGGATTATATCTGTGTCAAACCCGCTGCCATTCGCAATATTATAATTGAAAGGTCCTGTTCCATCTACAAATACAGAGATGTTAGCTCCTTCCCACGTGTCTCCCTCATTATCAAACATCCATATTCCATAGTTACATGCATTAGGTTCAGCCCATGCTCCTGACCAAGATATTTCATCGTCATCATTACATAATGCTTGGAAAGTGGTGGGTGGAATATTAACAACTTCCTCGGAAATTGGGACAGTAGTTACTCCTGGACATTCCGTATCGTCAGTTACAGATACTTGATAGAACCCAGTGCTTGCTTCTATAGTCGATTGTTCTGTGTCTTCAGAAAAGATTTGACCACTATTATTGAACACTGACCAGCTAATGGTTTGATACTGATCTGGGTTTACAACAGATAGCTCTAATGTATCTCCAGCACACCCAAAGAAGTCTCCGGTAACTTCTGGATTAAACGAAGGAATTTCAAATACGTCAAAAGGACCAAACTCCTGCTGACAACCACCAAGTACACCTATTACTGAATGTGTTCCAGCAGTAATAGTAGCGTTTTGTCCTACATCATCACTACTCCAAAAGTAGGAGTCGAATCCATCAGAAGCGGTAAGTTCAACGCCACCTAAACCAGCACAATAGGAGCCAATATTATCCATGAAATTTTCACCGACAACTTCTAAATCTGGTAGAACAATATCTTGTACAACAATATCATAAGTGACTACTGTAACTCCTTGTGGAGTGCCATCGTCAGTAGCAGTGATAATTAAGGTATGTTGGCCAATATTATCAGAGTTACCCTCAAAGAAACCATTCAAAGTGCCGTTATTATTTTCGTTTATTACGAAGCTACCTCCTGAACTATCTTCAACTGTAATAGTAACAGTTTGATCTGGCTCCGGACCGAAGAATGATAAATCGATTTCATAGGTGTCATTTTGGCAAATGAAAATAGTATCGCAGACATCACTCACTCCTGATACTGGAGGAAGATTGTCTTCATTAGAGCAAATGTTAAAAACAAAAGCTTTATCGTCTAACCAATGAACACCATCATCTGTACCAAATGGTCCATCGTAATCGTCATTATTAAACAAAAATCTTCCAAATTGGATATAACTATTTCCTCCTGGTCCTTGATTGGCTCCTACTGTAGCGGCATCACCATTAAAACCTCCAACTCCACCATTCCAGTTACTCGAGGCCCACTGCATATCTTGATAAAATAACCCCACGTTATTTCCTAGGCCTACTATAGGGTCGGTTCCGTCTGTTATTACTATTTGGAAGGTGTTTTTAAGAGAACTAACTCCTGGCCAATAGCCAACTTCTACCCATGTGAAATATGCTGCCGTAGGAGTGAACCAATAGTATAAATCTCCACAGTCTGGACATGACATATCGACATCTGCCCAAAAAGCAGCTATGATTGGTAGGTTAGGATTCGGAAATCCTGAGGGCTCGAAAACAAAGTCACAGGAGTTAAATTGGATATTCCCCTTGTTACTTATGGTGACTTCATCGTAAAGCTCCCCAAAATGACAAAACTCAAACCCTAAATCAAAAGGACCATGCGCAGCATCTAACCCGCCTGAACCTGAGCAGTTATTAGAATTAAAGTCTAGCAGGATAGCATCTTCTGGAACAGGAACAAACTGATAACAGTCTGTAGCTGAAACACCGCCCCCCCCTGCTCTTAGAGCAGGTTGATTGAAATAAGGTCTTGCTTTATGCTTCAGCTGCTCGTTAACCGATGGATACACTGAAGAATTACGGCTATATTCTCTAGACACTTCTTGACCTTTTAAAGTAATCAAGAAACACAGTAAACCAAGTAAACTAAGACTCAATTTTTTCATTGTATTACTTTCTAAGTATGGTTACAGTACCGTTTATTGGATCTATATTATTACCAGCTTCTATGGTATAGAAATATACACCCTCTTTGAGTTCATTTCCATTCATGTTCTCACCTGTCCACGGGTCATCATTGGAGTAGTTGTTATTTTCATAAACCAGATTACCCCATCTATCAAAGATGTTTACCTTGATTCCAGTTAGTCTACCTATTCCTCCTAGAAACCAAGCCTCATTTAGCCCTCCATTAAATGCGCTTCCTGGGTTGTCTGGATCATTTAAGAAAGACTCACCACCATCATTATCAGGAGTAATTACATTGGGCGCAGTAATTTCACAAGGGATTAATTGTAGCACTACAGATCCTTGAGCATCAGCACAAACTTCATTTGTAAAGAAAGTTAGTATAGCGCTATCATCTATGGATGCAGTAGGAATTTGATCAGCAGAAACATCAATTGCTGGTGACGTATTATCAAAAGTTTCAGATACAAATTCACCGAACTCATTAGTGTATGAAAGAGTCCAAAGCACTGGAGTAGAAATTCCCTCACCGTTATTCCAGATAGGTGCTATATTCTGCACTTCACCAGCGCAGTATAGTAAAGAGTCAGGAGCATAAAACACCTCAGCGAATCTCCCGAAGTTAATATCAGCAGAAGTAGATGCTTCACCACACTCATTAGAAACAGTTACTGAATAAGTCACTGGAGTATTCAGCCCAGTATCAAACACCTCAATAGTTTCGGAATTTGCTCCAGTAGACCAATCATAAACAAAAGAAGGGTGGTCAGGAGAAGTAGGATCTAATACCACAGAAGGATCACAGGAGGTTTCGTTAGCTAAAATAGCAGTAGGCTCTGGAATAGCAGTCACTTCTCCTCCACTAGTACTAGTTCCACATCCATTAGATATAGAAACGGAATAATTTAAAGCGTTATTAGTGAATGCAGTTTCATTATTTCCAAGGTTAGTAGGGCTCCAGGTTATGTTAGAGCTTTCTGTGATTGCGTCTGAAGGACCGAACACAGGTTCCAATGTTACCCCTGTTCCTTCGCATATATCGAAGTAATCGAAAGCTTCTACAGAAGGGGTTTCTGAAAACTCAAGTTCAAAATCGATAGTTTGATTACAAATGGCAGATTCAAATGATAGACCGTAAACGCCATTAAAGCCTGGAGGCGCAGTAAAGTTACACGACCCATTTACCGGGTTAAATATTCCTTCTCCTAAACAGTCCATTTCAAAGTCTTCACCACCCTCAGGAACATCGACAGTCCAAGTGCCTGGAAGAGCATTAAACCCGCAATCAGCTATTTGTACGAAAAAAGGACCATCTGTAGATAATACATCCCCATTGTCTGTATCGAATACAGGTTGATTGGTATCATCTAAAAGTTGTACAGTAATATCATCATCGTCTATCCCAGGAGTCCAAAAGTATTCTATTACCTGTCCGTGAAACACTTGAACAATATCAGTGTCAAATTGACTCGTATTAGCTATGTTATAATTAAATGGACCTGTTCCATCCACAAACACAGAAATGTTAGCTCCTTCCCATGAATCACCCTCATTATCAAACATCCATATACCATAATTACAGGCATTAGGGTTAGCCCACGCTCCAGACCAAGAGATCTCATCCTCACCATCACATAAGGTTTGAAAAGATGTGTTAGGGATGTTCACAACCTCTTCTGCTATGGGAACTGTAGTAATTCCAGGGCACTCGGTACCGTCTGTAACAGACACTTGATAAAACCCTGTGCTAGCCTCTATGGTAGCTTGATCAGTGTTTTCAGAGTAAATCTGCCCATCATTATTAAAAACAGCCCAACTTATGGTTTGATACTGATCCGGATCCACTACAGATAGCTCTAAAGTATCCCCAGCACAACCGAAGAAATCTCCAGTCACTTCAGGGTTAAAAGAAGGGATTTCGAATATATCCACAGGTCCTGCTTGAGTATCACAACCCATAAAGAACGCAGTTAATGAATAATTACCAGAGCCGAAGGTGTTATTTTGAAGAGGGCTTCCATTATTCCATTCATAACTATCAAACCCATCAGAAGCCGAAAGAAGTACACCGTCAGTTCCTTGACAGTAAGAGATGACATCTGGTGCAAGAGCACCGTCATAGAAAATATCTAGGTCGGGGACTTCTATTCCTAATACCTGAAGGAAAATTTCGGTTGTAATAGATT
The DNA here is from genome assembly GCA_964616995.1 of uncultured Comamonadaceae bacterium. Lineage (GTDB taxonomy): Bacteria > Bacteroidota > Bacteroidia > Flavobacteriales_D > Sanyastnellaceae > ASP10-05a. The sequence continues at coordinate 678 of CAZTVP010000113.1, read as the reverse complement.
CAGCTGGTTCACCATCATCTGTAACTGTGAAAGAGATAGTGTATTCTCCCGGCTCTAGATCTGTGGTGAGCTCTAATGATAGGGAAGCAGGGTTACCTTGTTCTATCGTGCTTGTGAAATTAGGAAATCCACCGTCATCTACTGTTACTGTTAAATTTTGATCATCTTCAGGACCTAAAAATGTAAAATCAAATAGTTGAGTATCATTTAAACATAGAGTGATGGTATCACATACTGCGTCACCTAGCACTACAGGAGGTAAATTATCATTATTTGAGCTATTACTATTGAACCCGAAAACCTGGAAGTCAAGCCAATCAACACCATCGTTAGCCCCAAAAGGACCATCATAATCATCTCCTGGCTGATCAAACCTTCCAAACTGAATAAAGTCAACGTTATTACCCGCATTAGCTCCTACAGTGGCTCCTTGACCTCCAAAACCATTATCACCAGTAATATCTCCAGTTGACCACTCTATTTCTCTATAACAGAATTGAACATTCTGATTTCCAGGAAGCACATTCGAGTCAGACGAGGTGAAAATGCATTGGAAAGTATTTAACTTATCATCATGATTATTAAAATATCCTACCTCTACCCAGTTCACATATACTGCATCATCTGTAATTTTATAGAAAACCTCACCACAATTTGCACATCCGAAGTCAACGTCAC
>CAZTVP010000112.1:0-7009 GCA_964616995.1 uncultured Comamonadaceae bacterium | reverse complement strand
AAGTACATACTTTTGATTTTTAAATTTTAGCAAAATCAAGATGAACTTTTGGAAGATGTTTTTCGCCTCACTGGCGGGGTCTATAGTAGCCTTTTTTGGAGTAGGGCTAATTTTAATTTTCTTGTTTACCATAGCGTTAACAAGCTCTATAGCTGGCGCTATTGACGGTGGAGGTTCGGCTCCTGAGAAGAGAGTGAAGAATAATAGCGTACTCGAGTTAAGCTTCAGCCAGCCTATAGTAGAAAGAGGGTTGGGAGACACGCCTAGTTTTGATTTCTCAGCCATCATGGGAGAGGAAGGAACCATAGGCTTGAACGATATTTTGGCGGGTTTACGAAGAGCTGCTAAGGACGATAAAATTAAAGGTGCTTACATTAACTGCTCAGGAGTTTCTGGTGGTTTTAGCGCTATTACAGACATCAGAGATGAAATCTTAAAGTTCAAAGAATCAGGAAAGTGGACTGTGGCTTATGCAGAGTCATTTTCTCAAGGAGGTTACTATTTGGCCTCTGCTGCTGACCAAGTTTATCTGTATCCTACAGGTGGAATGGAGCTCAATGGTCTAAATGCTGAACTCATGTTTTACAAAGACATGCTTGACCGAATAGGAGTGGATGTGCAAGTACTTCGTGGGCCGGACAACAAGTATAAGAGTGCTGTAGAGCCTTATTTCAGAAATGAAATGTCTCCAGAGAGCAGACTTCAGTATCAGGAGTTATTAGATGATTTATGGACTATCTTGTCATCGGATATAGCGGAGAGCAGAGGTATTACCATTGATGATGTGAATTTAATAGCAGACAGTCTCTTATTAAGAGTAGCTGATGACGCGGTGCAATTAAAATTAGTAGATGCCCTAAAATATGGAGACCAAGTCACTGATGAAATAGCCAACAAACTCGGTCTGGAGAAAGATGAGGAAATAGAATACGTGAACATAGCAGACTACAAAGGCAAAAAATCTGATGTAGAAACAGAAAATGAAATAGCTGTAGTTTATGCTGTAGGAGGAATAGAAAGTGGAGAAGGAGATGACGCTACTATAGGTTCAGACAGGATAGCAGGTGCACTGAGAGATGCTCGACTAGATGAGAATACAAAAGCTGTGGTTCTAAGAGTAAACAGTCCAGGAGGAAGTGCTTTAGCGTCAGATGTAATTTGGAGAGAAACTCAGTTGATTAAAGAAGCGGGAATCCCGTTTATAGTTTCTATGAGTGATTTAGCAGCTAGTGGAGGCTACTACATAGCTTGTGGTGCAGATAGAATCATAGCTTCAGATGCTACTATAACAGGTTCCATAGGAGTATTCGGAATGCTGCCGAATGCTGAAAAAATGCTTGAGGAAAAAATAGGTGTTCATACAGATAGAGTAGGCACTAATGCCAATGGTAACATAAGTCTTTATAAACCACTTAATGATACCCAAAACGCGGCTATTAAAGAATCTATCATAGATGTATATGACGATTTTACGAGAATAGTAGCCGAAGGAAGAGGAATGACTCAAGAACAAGTGGAAGCTGTAGCCGCGGGAAGAGTGTGGAGTGGAACAGATGCCATAGATGCTGGATTAGTGGATGAAATAGGAACACTTGAAAGAGCTAAAGAAGTAGCTGCTGAGATGGCTTCACTAAGCGAATACAAGCTTAAAGAATATCCTAAACCTGTGGATCCACTTCAAGAAATACTAAAAGAACTAGGTGCTGATGTGAAGTTAGAAGTGTTAGCTAAGGAATTAGGTTTAAATGCTCAAATGCTGAAAGACCTGAATCAGCTCACAAAAGAGAGCGATAACTTCACTGTGCAGGCTAGACTTCCTTACAGTCTAGAAATAAAATAATGGTGTCCAATAAAAAACTAAAACTAGCTGAACTTGGTAGGATTTCTGAAGAGGAATTCAAATCGGTTCAGAAGATTCCAGTAATAGTTTTTTTAGATAACATCAGGAGCATGCATAACGTAGGCTCCTTTTTTAGAACAGGAGATGCTTTTCGAATAGAGAAGATATTCCTGAGTGGCCTTACAGCCCAACCACCACACAGAGACATCGAGAAAACTGCACTAGGCGCTACAGCTACGGTAGAATGGGAATATACCAGTGATGCCATGGTTAAACTTCAAGAGTTTAAAACTGAAGGATATCAAATCATATCGGTAGAACAGACCGAACGTTCGGTAATGATTCAAGATTTCCAACCAGATAGTTCTTCTAAATATGTAGTGGTCGTAGGTAATGAAGTAAAAGGAGTCCAACAGAAAATCATAGACATCTCAGACTTGTCTTTGGAAATTCCTCAAGAAGGCACCAAGCATTCTCTAAATGTTTCTGTGTGCGGTGGTATAGTACTTTGGCATTTTTTTAGTGCTTTATCTTAAGCTTAGATCTCTTCTTCTGCGCTGTTCAAAACAGTTGATGTTACATCCTCAATCTCCTCTACCAATCTATTAATTTTATTTTCATGAATACAGACACTAAAATAAAATGCCCAAACTGTAGCACGGAAATAGATGTACAGGACATTCTAGCCCACCAGCTAGAAGAGAAAGTGCGTTCTGAATTCAATCAAAAGCTTTTGGCAGAGAAAAAGAAGTTTGAGTCTAGGGAATTAGAATTGGACAAAGCCAAGCGTGAGTTTGAAGAAAGAAAAAAGCGTGAAAATGAACTTTTTCAGGAACGACTAGAAAAAAACCTGAAAGCTGAAAAAGAGGCCATGAGCCTGAAGCTAAAAAAGAAGATAGAGGAGGAGCAGGAAGACCAGTTCAAAATGCTTCAGAAAGAGCTACAAGAAAAGTCCGATAAACTCAAGGAGTTTCACGTAGCCCAAGCAGAGATAGAAAAACTGAGAAGAGAAAAAACAGAACTGAAAGCTGCCGCTGAAGCAGAGGCACAGAAGAAGCTGAATGAGACATTGCACCGCGAATCTGAAAAAATAAAAAAGGCCGAAGCAGAAAAGAATGAACTCAAGTTTAAGGAACTATATAAACAGCTAGAAGACCAGAAAAAACTTACGGAGGAAATGAAGCGAAAGCAGGAGCAGGGCAGCATGCAGCTTCAGGGAGAGGTGCAGGAGTTAGCCATAGAAGAATGGCTGGCTCAGCAGTTTCCGCTAGATACCATAGAAGAAATTAAGAAAGGAGCTCGCGGTGGAGACTGTATCCAAACGGTGAATACACGTGAGGTCCAGAACTGCGGAACTATTTATTATGAGAGCAAGCGTACGAAGGATTTTCAGAAGAGTTGGATAGAAAAATTTAAGGCAGACATTCGAGAAAGAAATGCGAGTATAGGCGTGCTGGTGACTAATGTTTTACCATCAGATATGGAACGGATGGGTTTAAAACAAGGCATCTGGATTTGTACATATGAAGAGTTCAAAGGTTTGTGTGCAGTACTGAGGCAGAGCATCATAAGGTTTAGCACGGCTGCCGCTTCTCAAGAGAATAAAGGAGATAAAATGAACATGCTTTATGACTTCCTCACTGGAAATGCATTTAGAATGCAAGTGGAAGCCATAGTAGAAGGATTTAGCCAGCTTAAAAAGGACCTAGACACAGAAAAAAGAAGCATGCAGCGTATTTGGAAGCAGCGTGAGAAGCAGATAGAAAAGGTGATGGAAAGTACCATAGATATGTATGGTTCTATAAAAGGAATAGCGGGTAACGCGGTGCAATCTGTAAAAGCTCTCGAACTTCCATCAGATGAAAATCTACTAGAACTGGAATGAATCTAGAAACATCCAGATTAGAACTAATTTACTGCACAGGTGAGCAGTTTAAAGAGTTAATGAAGCTTTCTCCTGCAGAAAAAGTGAAGAGAACGGGAATGGAATCAGCTGAAAAAGTAGAGATTGATTTCAAGCATATCTGTTTCCGTTTTTTTGAGGACAATGATGGCTTTGAATTCTGGTATGCTCGTGATAAAGAAACTGGAAGATTCATGGGGCAGCTTTCTCTGCACTGTTGGGTAAAAAGGCATTATAGAGCGGAGCTTGGTTATATGTTTCATCCAGATTTTCATGGAAAGGGATATGCTACTGAAGCAGCTAGTGCAGTGGTAGATTATGGTTTTAAGACCTTAGGCTTAAATAGGATAGAAGCTTTTACCGCTCCCAGTAATCCTGCTTCACAAAATGTACTTATAAAGCTCGGTTTTTCAGAAGAAGGACTTTTAAAGTCACATTACCGAACTCCAGAAAAGTTTTGGGATTCTATTGTTTTTGGGCTGGTGCGTGAGGATTATGAAAAGAGAAAAAAATGACATTCTGGAATCCGCTCATAGAAACCTTCGAAGAATTACGAGATGATGATATAGCTGCTCAGCAGAAAGCCTACATGAAGGGCAAGTTCGATTTCTACGGCTGTAAAATGCCCACGGTTAAATCGGCACTTTCAGCTTTTTATAAAGAGAATAAATCTTCAGACTGGGAAGAGTTGAAAGACCAAGTAGAATGGACTTGGAACCAGCCTCAGCGCGAGTGGCAAATGGTAGGAATGTTCTACCTGCAAAAAATGAAAAAGCTTTGGGGAGAAGACCTTATACAATTTTCGGAGCTCTTAATCACCGAAAAAAGCTGGTGGGACACGGTAGATTTCTTAGCTACTAACATTTTAGGAAAATACTTGGAAAATAAGCCAGAACTAGCCGTGAAAGAAATGAATGAATGGAATGAGTCTGCTCATCTATGGAAACAGCGCACCAGCATTATTTTTCAGTTGAAGTATAAGCAAGATGTGAATCATGACTTCCTGTCAAAAGCCATTTTAAGACATGATGATTCCAAGGAATTTTTCATCCGAAAAGCACAAGGCTGGGCCCTCAGGCAGTACTCTAAATTTAACCGTGAATGGGTTCAAGACTTCTTAAACCAAAACCAACAGCTTTCAGGACTGACTGTAAGGGAAGCTAGTAAATATTTATAAAGAGAGAAGAGATTGGTTTTTATTCTCAAACCTCAAACCTCAAATTTCGAATCAGCCTCTCCACCGCCTGAAAAGGACTTATTTTTCCATCTTTCACCTGTTTTTCAAGATTTTTTAATTCTTCCTTTTTATTGCTATCAGTGAAGAAATTTTCGAGAATAGCATTTTTCAGCTGGCGCTTCATCCAGAGCACATTTTGAGTTTGTCTATTGGTATGGAAGTAACCGTTTTGCTCCGTATGCGCTTTGAACTTTAGAAGAAGCTCATAAATTTCTTCTAATCCTTCACCTTCGAGTGCTGAACAAGTGCTTACCTCTACAGGGAAATAGTGTTCGGCAGCTGGCAAAAGATGAATGGCATTTTTGTACTCGGCCTTAGCTCTTTTGGCTGCTTTTACATTGTCACCATCAGCTTTTGTGATGACCAGTGCATCGGCCATTTCCATAATACCCCGCTTGATTCCTTGGAGTTCATCTCCTGCACCACTTAGCATCAGCAGTAGGAAGAAATCTACCATGGAATGCACCTCAGTTTCGCTTTGACCTACTCCTACGGTTTCTATAATAATGAAGTCGTACCCCGCAGCTTCACATAGCAGTAAAGACTCCTTAGTAGCCTGAGCTACACCACCTAAGCTTTCGCTCGTAGGGCTTGGTCTAATAAAAGCTTCCTCACGGCTAATTAGCGTTTGCATTCGGGTTTTATCTCCTAAAATGCTTCCCTTGGTTTTTTTACTGCTAGGGTCTATGGCTAAAACAGCCACTTTATGACCTCTCTCTATGAGCTGATCCCCGAAAGCCTCTATAAAACTACTCTTGCCCACTCCAGGTACCCCAGTAATGCCCAGTCTGAATGATTTGCCAGCGCTGGGTAAACAAATTTGAATTACTTCTTGGGCTTTTTTTCTGTGTAAAGGTGATGTGCTTTCTATGAGTGTGATGGCTTCGGCTAGCGCTTTTTTGTCTCTGCTTAAAATTTTTTTAGCTAATTCTTCAGCGCTGAGAAGTTGATTGGCCTTGCCTTTCAGCTTAGAAAGTGCTGACTGTTGAGCAGATGATTTGGCATTTTTTTGACTCACTTGGCTAATATAGACCGATTTTTATGACTAGAATAAATATTCAGGCTTTCCAATAATGAATATGGCTGGCCTCTTCTTCAATGAAACTTTATTTCCCTTCCACTGTTTGATGGGTTGCGTACGAGTAAACTCAGATTCCAATGTCAAATCTGCTGAAATGTGTAAAAAGGTCTTAGGGCTGAGGTGGTGAACACAATCTTCTAGTACGTGGTCATTTCTAAAAGGAGTATCCATAAAAATCTGAGAAACTCCTTTTTTTATGGCTTCAGTCTCCATTTCTTTTAAGAACGATATTCGCTGGTTTCTTTCCTTCGGAATGTATCCTCTAAACCTAAAATTCTGCCCGTTAAATCCACTACTCATTAAAGCTAGAAATAAAGAACTTGGACCAGAAAAAGGTTTGACCTGTATGCCCCTAGCGTGGGCAATAGCCACAAGTTTTCCGCCTGGGTCAGCCACAGCAGGCAGCCCAGCTTCGGAGATTAGCCCAATGTTTTTCCCATTTAGTGCTGAGTTTAATAAGCTTGGAATATCACCTTCATGAGTGTGTTTGTTGAGCTCTAAAAACGTGAGTTGGTCTATGGGCGTGGATATTCCTAGAGCGCTTAAGAACCTTCTGGCGCTTCTTACATTTTCTACCACATAAGTGTCTGTTCGGTTTACGGCTTCTAGAACAGCAGCAGGAATAACATCTTTAGGAACGCTTCCAATAGTACACGGAATCAAGTATAGTAAACCTTTCATGTGGTTTGAATTCGGTTTATAAATGCTTCACATGCACTGGTTACTAGTTGATATACTTTCTCAAAACCTTCGCTTCCTCCGTAATAAGGGTCGGGGACAGACCGGTCTTCTCTAGGATGAACTTCATTAAGAAACAGTTTGATTTTCCTTCGTTGTTCATCTGAACTGGCCAAGCTCATGACATTTCTGTAGTTGGAAGTATCCATAGTAAAAATCACATCGAATATGTCTAAATCTTCAGAAGTAATTTGTCGAGAGCGCTGATAT
>CAZTVP010000111.1:0-7047 GCA_964616995.1 uncultured Comamonadaceae bacterium | reverse complement strand
AAATGGAGTATAGGCATTCAAAACCCTTCAGAACAGGATGAAAAGGCAGAATCCGTAGTAGAACTAACAGACTGCGCCATAGCCACAAGTGGAAGTTACCGTAATTTTAAGGAAATAGATGGAATTAAGTATTCTCACATGATAGATGGAAGAACGGGGCAGCCAGTACACCACAGTTTACTCAGCTGTTCTGTCATAGCATCTTCTGCATACGAAGCAGATGCTTATGCCACTGCGTTCATGGTTATGGGAACTGAACAAGTAGATGCATTCTTAAGAGAAAACCCGCATTTAGGTTTAGAAGTGTATTTAATAGAAGACATTTATGGAGAGTACCATGTGACTTATACACCTAACTTTCCTTTAAAGGCAGAAGGGAAGTGATTCAGAGGCTTTAGAAGAGGTCTTTTCATGATGACTAATTTTGATTCTTCCTTTTCAAAATAACTGCTGTCTGGAATAAGGCATAGTCCGACTCCATATAGTTGATAACTCCACTACTGAATCCAATGTCTCCACCATAAATTGGTGTTGCTGCAGTTATTCCACCATTTCCAAAATTTAGATAAATATTTTCTCTATTTGGAGTTTGTTTATAGTTCAAAGTGTGTCCTAGTATTCCTCCTTTGTTAAGTTCAAACGAGTCATACGTTTCTGTATCATAGATAATCACATCAAAAGCTTCCAATGACTTTTCCTTTCCATTAACCTTGTAATTCACTTTCTTTTTTAATGGTGAGAATACGTAAACCTTATTTTTACCAAAGAATTCCAAATTCTGGGCTGTAATCTCTTCATTGCCTAAGTATATTTCCCATTGTACAGTATGAGATTTAGAGGCCTCATTCCAAGAATAAGAATTGATTTTATAGAGATTAGCTCCTAAATATCTACTCTTATAATTCATGGATGTATAAAGACTTTTGAGGTCTTCACTTTGACCATTTACAGTCCCGATGTAGATAATATTATCAGTTCCCATTTTATCGGATAACAGTGAAAGCTCAAGTCCCATCTCACCAGGAATAACTCCCACATGGTCTACTACTTCAATTGTTTGTGATTTGCAAACGATTGTAAAGAGCATCAGTATTGATAGAATGCAAGAACGTAAAATTGTAAAACGGCTCAATTGAATAGAATTACTTCCCTATTTCCCCAAGTTCCATTCCTTCTGTGTAAGCTACTTTTATTCCGTTTTCGCTTAAAGCGCGCTTCACATTTCTGTTGGCTTCGAAGTAAACATCCCAATAAGTATCTACAGTAGTATGAGGTCTTACAGCTACGATTAGATAATGACTATCATAGGATTCTATTCCTACGTAAGGAGCCGGGGCTTTGAGTACATGAGTTGTGTTTTGCAACGCATTTAAAATAATAGATTCTACCTGACTGAAATCTTCTGAATAAGGAATGTTTACTTGTAAATCTACACGTAAAAACTCCTCCGCTGATAGGTTCGTAATAGTACCGCCCATGGCCGTGCCATTAGGAACTATAAATCTCTTCTGGTCTAGGCCAGTTAGAATAGTATTGAATATCTGAATCTCTTTGACCGTTCCTACCTGACCGTCTAATTCTACCACGTCACCTTTTTTATATGGTTTGAACAATAGAATCATAACACCTGCGGCAAAGTTGGCCAAACTACCCTGTAAAGCCATACCTACTGCAAAAGAAGCCGCAGCCAGAATAGCCACAAAATTTCCAGTTGGAATTCCCATAATATCTACACATACCAAAATGAGAAGAATCTTCATAATGGCAGACATCATAGAGAGCAGAAAGGGCTGAAGGTCTTGGTCTACATTTCGTCTATCAAAGAAGTCATCCATCCAATTCAGAAATCGATTGATAACTTTCATTCCTACCCATAGGAGTATTACGCCTATGATAACAGAAGGTGCATGAGTTACAAGAGAATCTATAGCCAAATGAAAATAATCATTAGCTTTTTCCAAGAAGTTAAAATTGTCGTCCATGACGGATAATATTTTTAATCTGTTTTATAGCGGTAATTAACTCGGGTTAAAGTTCACTATAGATTAGACATTTAGTAGGGTATTTAGTCACTTAATTATCCACGCGTTTTCTACAATCTCCTGTACTTTTGTGGTGGATAAACTGCTCCATCGCGTCTCGGTTATGCCGAGGTGAGGAAAGTCCAGGCTGCGCAGAGTGCCATACTCCTTTCATACGGAGGCAGTCGGTTAGGAATAACCGAATGACAGATAGTGCTGCAGAAATTTAAACTTCCGATGGCGTAGACTTTTAACGTCTGTGCACAGGTAAAGCTGAAAAGGTGAGGTAAGAGCTCACCAGTGCAGAGAGTAATCTCTGCAGCTAGGTAAACCTTATGGGCAGAAAGACCATGTAAACCCTGTCTCGGTTAAACCGAGGGAAAGCTACTCGTTTTCACACCACAGGGAGGGTAGGTCGATTAGATAAATGATGGAACCAGCTTGCTGGAACAGAACTTGGCTTATAGGTTTATCCAAATTTTTTAATTAAATCCCGAGTGTGAATGCACTTCGGGATTTTTTAGTTTTGACTTTATGCCTGAAATCAGCATCATATTGCCTTGTAAAAATGGAGCTTCTTTTTTAGAAGAAACGTTACACTCTATTCATAAACAGTCTTATGAAGATTGGGAATGTATAATGGTAGATGATAATTCCACAGATTCTTCATGGGAAATTATGGGGCAGTTTAGTAAGTTGGATGAGAGATTCAGCGCTTTAAAAAATTCGGGTAAAGGTGTTATCTCAGCGTTGCAATGTGGCTATGCTCATTCAAAAGGAAATCTCATTACCAGAATGGATGCAGATGACTTGATGCCTAATGATAAGTTAGAACAGCTGCGCAATGAATTGCTAAAGGCAGGCAAAGGAACAGTGGCCACAGGTAAAGTGAAATATTTTAATACGCTGGGTGAAGGATTTATCCAGTATCAAAACTGGCTAAACAAGCTCATAGACCAAGATTCTCACTGGAGTCAGATTTATAAGGAATGTGTAATAGCTTCACCTAACTGGATGATTCACCGCAGCGACTTTGATAAAATAGGTGGATTCAACCAAGAGGTGTACCCAGAGGATTATGACTTGGTTTTTAGAATGAAGGCAGGAGGATTAAAGGTTAAATCCACTTCTGAAGTTACGCACCTGTGGAGAGACCATGAGACTAGAGCTTCCAGAACATCAGAATTATATGCAGACAATAGGTTTATTCCTTTAAAAGTAAATTGGTTCCATAAAATAGATTACAACCCAGAAAAAAGACCTGTGCTCCTAGGAGCAGGAAAAAAAGGAAAAGCCGTAGCCAAAGAGCTGAATAAACTTGAAATACCATTCTCATGGATTACGAATAACCCTAAGAAAATAGGACATGAGATTTACGGGGTAGTGTTGGGAGAGTTGGACAATTATAAATTTGCAGGTTCACAATTGTTGTTGGCAGTTAGTAGTCCTGAAGACGTTCTTCATATCAAGAATGAGTTTGAAAGTTCAGAGGGAAGAGATAATGAATATTTTGAGTTATTTTAATTTGAAAATTGATGAATAAAATCCAAAACCTAACCTGGAAAGGGAGCCGAGAAAAACCCTTGGTCTTAGATGCTTACTGGCCTGAGAAAGGAGAAAATTTACCAGTGGTATTATTCGCTCACGGTTATAAAGGATTTAAGGATTGGGGTGCTTCGAGTCTTTTTGGAGAAAAGCTAGCAGCTAGCGGCTGTCTTTTCATCAAGTTCAATTTTTCTTTCAATGGCGGAACAGTAGAGAATCCCATTGATTTTCCAGATTTAGAAGCCTTTGGGCAGAATAATTATTCTACAGAAGTAAATGATATAAGCAGAATGCTGGACTTTGTGGAGTTCAGTCATGTTTTGCCACGCGAAAAAATAAACACTTCCAACATAACACTGATAGGACATAGCAGAGGTGGAGGAATGTCTATTCTAGCTGCCGCTCGTGATAAGCGCATTTCTAAGCTAGTCACCTTAGCGTCCATCTCAGATTTAGAAAGAAGACAGCCAAAAGGAGCAGACTTAGATGAATGGAAAGCCTCAGGAGTGCGGTATGTGAAAAACGGCAGAACTAAGCAGCTCATGCCACATTATTACCAAATGCATGAAGACTACATAGCGCACAAAGATGAATTAGATATTTCTAAGGCGGCAGCATCCATTCAGGTTCCATGGATGATTTTACATGGAACCGCAGATGAAGCTGTCCCTTTTTCGGAAGCTGAAGAACTAAAAGAGCTCCAGCCTAAAGTCGAATTGGTTGAACTAGACGGTGCGAATCATGTCTTCGGGGCACGGCATCCTTGGCCAGAATCAGATATGCCAGAAGATTTAAAAGTAGTATGTGACCATATCTTAAATTTCTGTGGCCTGAGTTCTTTTTAGAGGTTTGATATTAGCTTCTCTATAAGCAATCTTAAGACTTGCTAAAAGGATATGTAGTTCAATATAAAACCTCATTTTTGTACCATGAAAGAAGCATTTATAGTAGATGGAATTCGTACACCGATAGGGAACTTTGGTGGTACGCTTTCTCCAGTAAGAACAGATGATTTAGCGGCCATTCCTATTAGAGAACTCCTGAAAAGAAACTCCTCATTAGACCCCGAGGCTATAGAAGATGTTATTCTAGGATGTGCTAACCAAGCTGGTGAGGACAATAGAAATGTAGCTCGTATGTCGCTACTTTTAGCTGGTTTGCCTTATTCCGTTCCTGGAGAAACGGTGAATAGGCTGTGCAGTTCAGGTTTAGCATCTGCAGTGAATGCTTCTAGAGCTATCAAGCAGGGAGAAGGAGATGTGTTTATAGCAGGAGGAGTAGAGCACATGACCAGAGGGCCTTGGGTAATTTCTAAGGTTTCTAAGCCATTTGGAAGAGATGCGCAGATGTTTGATTCTAGCTTTGGCTGGAGATTCATAAATCCAGCATTACAAAAAGTTTTTGGAACTGACGGCATGGGAGTTACTGCGGAGAATCTGGTAGAGAAATATGGAATTTCTAGAGAAGACCAAGATAAATTTGCCGCTTGGAGTCAGCAGAAAGCTGCTGAAGCCAGAAAGAACGGCAGATTAGCCAAAGAAATTACAGCAGTAGAAATACCACAGCGAAAAAAAGACCCTATCATCTTCAGTCAAGATGAATTCATAAGAGAAGGAACTACCACAGAAATATTGGCTAAACTTAGACCAGCTTTTAAAAAAGAAGGTGGTACAGTAACTGCAGGAAATAGCTCTGGTCTGAATGATGGAGCCGCAGCACTTTTATTGGCATCTGAGGAAGGATGTAAAACACATAATCTTACACCCAAAGCTAAAATTCTAAGTAGCGCGGTAGTGGGAGTAGAGCCTAGAATCATGGGAATAGGGCCTGTGGGGGCAACTAAAAAAGCATTGCACCGCGCAGGATTAACTTTAGATGACATGGACATTCTAGAAATGAACGAAGCCTTTTCTGCTCAAATTCTTTCCTGTTCTAGAGCATTAGGACTGGCAGATGACGACCCCAGAATAAACCCTAACGGAGGAGCCATAGCTATAGGTCATCCATTAGGAATGACAGGAGCCAGAATGCTAAATACAGCTGCCATAGAGCTTCACGAGCAGAATAAAAAATACGCCCTAGTGACCATGTGTGTAGGTGTCGGACAAGGATATGCGGCCATTATAGAAAAGGTATAACATGGCTAATGTTTTTGAATTCAAAGGGTTTAAGCCAGTAATTCATGAGTCGGCTTACATTCATGAAAATGCCACAGTGATAGGAAATGTCATCATAGGTAAGAACGTATATGTAGGCCCGAGTGCCGTTATCCGTGGCGACTGGGGCGGAATAGTCATCAAAGACGGATGTAATGTCCAAGAGAACTGTACTATCCACATGTTTCCGGGAGTGGTTATGACCTTAGAAGAATCTGCACATATAGGTCATGGGGCGGTAATTCACGGAGCACATATCGGTAGAAATTCGCTGGTGGGAATGAATGCCGTGGTTATGGATAATGTAGAAGTGGGAGAGGAGTGTGTCATAGGTGCGCTTTCTTTCGTAAAAGCTGGCACTAAAATTCCTAAAAGAAGTCTGGTGGTGGGAAATCCAGCCAAAGTCATCAAACAACTAGATGATGATTTCATTCAGTGGAAAACCAAAGGAACCAGTCTTTACCAAGCCCTTCCAGAAGAGTGCAGAAAGTACATGAATCCATGTGAACCACTCAGAGAAATTCCTGAGGATAGACCGAGTCAAGAGTCGCTCTATGACACTTGGGATTCCATAAAATAGCGTATGTCTGTCTTTCGGTTCCAGCAGTTTTCTATAGAACAGTCTAACGCTCCCTTTAAGGTGGGAACGGATAGTGTTCTATTGGGTTCATGGGCTGCTTTTAGCGGAGATGAAACCGTGTTAGACGTTGGAACAGGCACAGGAATACTGGCATTAATGGCTGCGCAAAAACTACCTAATGGAACTGTCTTAGCTACCGAACCCAATGCTGATGCATTCTACATAGCCGAACAGAATTTCAAGGCAAGTCCTTTTTCTAGTCGAATCATTCCTTTGAATGAACCGCTCCAGTCGATTCAGCCTGATAAGAAGTTAGATGCCATTATTACCAATCCTCCGTATTTTGTGGATAGCACATTGAACAAGGAAATGGGAAAAACGATGGCCCGTCATACAGCTTCGCTTTCTTTTGAAGAGATAGTGGAATTCGCGGTGTCCTACTTGGATTCTCAGGGAATCCTATACATCGTACTACCTACTAAGGAGTTTAAGGATTTTCATTCCATAGCTGCGCAAAACAAGATTTTTCTCCAAAGAAGACTAGATATTTCTTCATTTGAAGATTCAGGAGTGAAGAGAAATTGTGGGGCATTCGGGTTTTCAGAACAGTCAGAGGTAATGGTAGAGAAATTGGCCATTCGAGAAAGAGTTTCTCAAGCTTATTCTGAGCAGTATAAAGAGTTGACTGCGGAGTTTCATACACATTATTAGGCACAAAAAAACCCAGACAAAAAATCAGTCTGGG
>CAZTVP010000110.1:5884-7100 GCA_964616995.1 uncultured Comamonadaceae bacterium | reverse complement strand
TATAAGATTTAGCCAATTGTGTACATTCTTCTATAGAATTCTCTGTAGTATCTATAGTTCTAAATTGTACGTTATGTTGGGTTAAATAGTTCAGGTAGTTAGAAATATACTGTCCTATTATACTTGGAGTAAGCTCTTTTTTTCTGTTCCAGATTTTCTGTTCGTCACCGGCTAGGAGAATCACCAAATCTGGTTTAGGAAATAACGTAACTACTATCTGATAGTAAAAACGCATGAGCCTTTTATACACTCGGGTTTGTACTAATGAGTCTATGACCCAGCGGTCTGATACTCGAGTTCTTTTCTTGGATTTTCTAAACTCTAGGTAATCATTAAACGTGATAATGAACCTGCGGAATGGCTTGAGCAGAATGAACTTACTTCCAGCCGAATGTAAAATATCATTCAGCCAAAGGTACTTCCTGTGTTCAGGATTGTGACCTAGATACACATATTCAGACCCTTCCAGTGAGTTGACTACACTCTTAGCCAGAGTGGTTTTACCTGACCCATCTGGGCCTAAAATAGTTACTAGCATTTCTTTTTGATTTGTTTAAATAATATGAGTTCGCAGTAAAGGCTGTAGCCTAAAGTGATTACACCGAATGAAGCTACTCCTGCCAGAGCTGCTCCTTTAACTCCTAAGTTTTTAGCCAAAAAATATGTCGCACTAATGCTTACTAAAATGCTCATAAAAGTCATGAGCACCCTCACAGATTGTTTCCCAGCTGAAGTAATAATTACTCCATAGTTAGAACTAATAAAGCGTAGCATAAACGCTGCTGAAAAACACAGAATGAGAAAGTTCACAGTGCTCACATCGAATTTATAATCGTAGATGTAATTGATAACAGTTCCTCCTATAAGTGCGTAGCACATGAATAGGCCAATACCTACCAGAGACACGTACTTTAAGAATTTTCTGAATGTTTTTATCTGCTCTTCAGGTTGGTTTTTTAGGCTTGAAAGTTTGTTCAGTGTTACTTGACTCACCACACTTGGGAGAAGACTAACAGGAGTAATAAACAGCTGAACACTTCTATACATTCCTAGTTCAGCTTCAGGAACCATAAATCCTAGAATGAGGATAATCACATGAATGTAAATGGCTCCTTGAATTTCATGAAGTCCAAAAGGTATTTTCTCTTTAAAGAAAGACGTCTTGGGTTGAAAATCTTTGGGCTTAACTTTATGAATCCAATCCTTTACGAAGCAG
>CAZTVP010000110.1:0-5874 GCA_964616995.1 uncultured Comamonadaceae bacterium | reverse complement strand
AGATTCCTTTGAGGAGAATCACGCATTGCAATGCTGAAAATAAACCCAACAAGAAATGTACATTTTCTATAATGCGAATGCTCCAAAATACTCCGCAGATAAGAATGCTTAGCGCTGCAAATAACTGGGCGGCTTGAGCTTCTCTGTGAAATTTTCCTAGGCCTTTAAAAAACGCAAACAGCTGGACATTAACAGACATGATTAATCCGATGAGAACCGCCCAGCCCATGTATACTAAGTGATTTACTTCTACTCCAACATAAGTCAGAGTTAACCAAATAAAAGCTGCGGAAAAAGCTATAGATAAAGTGGTTTTTAGGCTCTTTCTCAAATGATAGAATGCTCCGGCTTCATCCTGAGAAATCTCATGAATAATATGAGAAACTGCACCGAATGAAAGTGTATTCATAAGGAAATTACCAAGTGCTTGAATGAAGGTAAAAACCCCAAATAAAGCCGGAGGAAGAAGTTTAGCCAAGGTGAAATTAAACACCCATTTTCCCATGAAAATGGAACCCTGTGAAATAAGATTGTCACTTAACTTTTTAGTGACGCTGCCCTTCTTAAAAAAGAGTTGGATATGTTTAGTAACAGCGGTCATTCTACTAGCATGATTTCAACTCTTCGGTTTTGTGCATCAGAATACTCTCCTTGTACTACACTCATAGGCATTTCTTCTCCATAGCTGAGGGTCATCATCTGAGCATCGGCTATTCCGAATTGGCTCAAGTATCTTTTTACGGATTCAGACCTTCTAAATCCTAGTTCCATGTTGTACAAGTCATTACCGTTCTCATCTGTGTGGCCTTTAAGCACCAGTTTGAGATTTGGGTTGGTATTTACTTTTTGTGCAAAGTCTTTCAGCCTTTTCTTATCCAGAAAATCCAGCGTACTTTCATCTGAATCAAAGAACACGATGAGTGACTCTGTAATTTCTCCGTTTTCTAACGTGGAATATGCTTCACTCATTCTAACTTCTGGCTCAGAAGAATTAGGAGCAGAATAAACCTCCGTGTTTTCGTACTGATGAACTCCAGAATTAGGCACATAAGAATGCTTATGATGTGTAGGAGGAGCTATAGGCAGTACATTGGTGAATTTCTGATTTACATTTTGAGCATCATTTACTATGTATTCACCCAGCACAGTAGTTGGTTGAACGGATTTACTATCAGGACAGCCTTTATTAGAAATCAGCCCGAATGTAACAGGGCATGCATCGTATTTATCTGAAATACCGTCTTGGTCAGAGTCTGGGCAGCCTTGGAACTGAATAGCTCCATAAATCGTAGGGCATTCATCATCTATATCCGCCACACCATCACCATCTGAATCTGGACATCCTCCATGAATAGAGCTTCCGGCAAGACCAGGACATAAATCCACATCATCCACTATTCCATCTCCGTCACTATCTACTCTTCCAGGGCATCCGTGATTAGCTGCTGAACCTGGAACATCAGGACAGTGGTCTGACTCATCTGCCACTCCATCATTATCAGCATCTTTTATACGGAGATTTACCGTTTCATTATAATCTTTAGCTGGAGTGAATCTAAAGCTAAGTCCTATTTCGAATCCTCCGAATCCATTATTGATTCTAGAAAGTTTAGAAGTGTTAATATCGTAAGCCAGCGCTATTCCTAAATTTTCGAGTTGAAACTTTGCCTTTAGAATGATGGCATCTTTGAACCTCATTCCTACTCCTGTGGTTAAGGATTTGTTTGGTTCTAGTTGTTTGGTTCCATTTACGCCTAGCATAAATTCATTGGCAGTTCCTTGAGCTTGTAAAAGCATATTGGGTTCTAGCGTCCAGTCGTTTTCTCTAGGTATTTGAAAATTAGCGTGCAGTACTTTTCTGCTGCGCAAAAGTTCAGAACCATCGGAATACAGTGAAAGTCTGTTCTTAGCTACATGAAATAATCCAGCTCCTATGTTTAGTCTGCTTTCTCCGGCTTTAGTAGAAAGAAATAATCCAGTATTTACGTCTAAAGCTGATGATTTTCCTAGCGTGAGTTGTTCTCCATTCTCGGTAGATTGAGAACCATTCAAAGGGTCAAATTGTTCTTCGAAAACTGCTCCTTCCCAGTCAAGCGCATGAGAGTAATAACCAAGCTGAAGCCCTAGACTCAGAAACCCTGAATTAGAAAGTTCTACTTGTCTGCTGGCTCCTAAAGAAATTTGGTTAGTTACTAACGTTCCTACTCCAGCAGAATTCTTGTTCCAGTTCAGTCCATAACCCCAGAGTCCATCTTGTTTTTCGGCTTCTAGAGTGATGTAATTGTGTGGTGCAATGGCATTCCACTGCGTGCGGTAAAGCGTTCTAGCCTCCCCATACTCTTGATTAAAGCCTGTTAAAGCTGGGTTTAAACTCCCAAGCCTATGCTCATATAACGAGTAATGGTTGTCCTGAGCTAATCCACTCGTACTAACCAGTAATAAAATTGATATGTATCCTAGCAGTCTCATCTAAGCAGCGCCACCGTTCCAGAAAAGGAAATTTTCTCCCCATCCGTTTTAGAACCTTGTATTAAGTAAGTGTAATTGCCCGCTTGGGCTTCTTTTCCATTGATTTGTCCATTCCAACCTTGAGCGGGATTTGTACCTGTAAACACCAGCTCTCCCCAGTGATTGAACACGCACATTTCCATTTGACTAATGTCAGTTCCTAACACCCTAAAAGCGTCATTTCTTCCATCTCCATTAGGTGAAAATGCAGTGGGTAAAAAAGTCAAGTCTTGATAATTAACTTCTATGCTAGTCGTAGTCTCCGCGGTGCAATTTCCCTCTGTAGCTTGAAGCGTAATTTCGTAAATGCCGTCTCCGCTAAAAGTGTGAACCGGATTAGTTTCATTAGAAGATAATCCATCTCCAAAATCCCAAGATGAACCCGTAATGGGCATGCTCAGATTTACGAATTGGACAGTCCTCCCAGAAAGAAAAGTATACTCAAAAGCAGCCTCTGGCACATCACTAATCTGAACCAAAACATCTAGTGTATCATTACATCCATTAGAGAATCCTATGACTTGAATCAGCTGTTCACCTATTTCAGAAAAGGTATGATTCACCGTGTTTCCTGAAGCATCTATATCTCCATCCAGATTAAAATCCCATCCAAATCCTATTATGTTTGAGCTAAGTGGATTAGCAGTTAACTCCGTTTCTTCTCCAACACAACCCGTGACATCAGAAGCTGTAATTTCAGACAGTTCAGAAACCATAATTACTTGGTCTGATTCCGCGGTACAACCAAGCTCATCTGTAACGGTGAGCGTTACATTATAAATTCCAGGATTTTCATAAGCATGAGTAGGTGTAGATTGGAAGCTATAATTCCCGTCTCCAAACTGCCAAAACCAGTTAGAAATCAGAGATGCTGCAGCTTCTTCATTATTTACACCACAGTCTCCTCCAAAAACCGAAGGCTGAAAAGAAGAACCCACACAAACCTGCTCAGGCGCTTCGAAATCCGTAAAAATCTCATACGTAAAATCGGAGTAACGTACATTCTCTTGAGAGAAGTTGTAGAACCCAAATTTGCCTACGTTAAAACAGTCGCCTCTGTCTATGATTAAGTTTCCATCCATAAAGATTTGAACTCTATCTGTCTCTAATCTTAGTTCGAATTCATGGTTTACACCAGGAACCCATCCCAGTCCTTCTCCGAATATTTCATCCTTGATTTCAAAACCTTCAGAACTTCCATGTGTCCAGAAGAATGGCATGAAATCTTCGTTTACAGAAAAATCGAATGAGTCATTAATTCTAATCAGTGAAAAACCTTCATCAGCCGCACTCTGAAAATTACTTTTCCAGTCCAGTAACCACATATCTATATTGGTATTGCTAGATGAAGAAGATTCGGTAGGTGAAACCACACTAAACACAAAGCCCACGAAATCATCATCTGTAGTATTCTCATCTACCTGAATAGAACCTGTGATTCTAACATTCATAAAATCTGCGGGACTCACAAAAAAGGTAGGATTACCATTTACCGATTGTACCACTTCTTCTCCATCTGGAGCCACAGTCCAAACTCCGTGGTCAGACGGCCCAGCTTCAGTCCATTCGTTAAAGTCGATATCTACTGAGCACTGGCTCATGAGTTTAAAAGAAAACAGCATGAACAGAAATAACAGCCCCATCAATGTCTTAGGGTCTGGAAAATTCCATGTAGTACAGTAAAATTTGTTGTTCATCTTCACTTTTATCTTTCAACTCATACGCTTACTGACGAAGCCATGTCTGTAGGAAACCGTCTTATGAAGGAGTAAGCCTTCTACTCACTTGAGATTTTTAGTCAGATTTTTAGATGGCATGTTTTTGGTTTACGAGTAAAAAAATCAGCGGTGTGGTAAGGAAATAAGTTCAACAGGACTGCGTTAAGAATTTTACTGCTTAGAACCATTACCACAGCTAGTCCGAACTAATTTTAAAAGATTAAAACCGCTTAAAATCAATAGGCTTATGTGGATAAGAACGGTACTAATTTTCACCATAATTTCATGCCGTATTTCAGTGGTGGCTGCGCAAAAAACAGCCATAGACTACTCGGAATACTATGAGTACAGTCAAGCACTGGAGTTTTACCAAAAGGAGAAGTACGCTGCTGCACTTCAGAACTTTGAGTACACTGTAAACTCTATCTCAGACCCTCACCAAGAAATCCGAGTGAACGCGGAATATTACAGAGGAATATGTGCCCTTTATCTCCAGCATAAGGATGCGGAATATCTCTTAGAAAGATTCACAATAGAACACCCAGACAGTCCGTGGGTTCAAAAAATCTACATGAACTTAGGTGACTATAACTTCAAGAAGAAGAAGTATAAAAAAGCCACTATGTGGTATAAAAAGGTAAAAGAGCATAAGCTAAAAGGAGAAGAAGAAATAGCCTATAAATACAAGCGAGCTTACTCCTATTTCTATGTAGATAATTACACCCAAGCCAAGCCAGGATTCTTTGAAATTAAAGACTTAGAGTCTGAGTACAAAGACCCTGCTACGTACTACTATTCGCACATAGCGTATAAGGAAGGAAATTACCAAACGGCTTTAGATGGTTTTTCTAGACTTGATACTAATGCTTCTTTCCAGCCTATTACTCCCTACTACATAGCTCAGATTTATTTCTTGCAGGAGAAGTATGATGACGTACTCACCTTTGCACCGCCACTAATAGAAGGAGAAAATGTGAGCGTAGAACGTGTTCCGGAAATAGCTAGAATAGTAGGCGAATCTTATTTTATTAAAGACCAGTATGATGAGGCACTTCCGTATCTGGAGTTATACCACAAAGACACGCCAGCCAAGCATAAAGTGAGAGCGGATTATTACCAGCTGGGTTATGTGTATTACAGGAATCAGGATTATGAAAAAGCATTAGAGCTGTTTTCTGAGGTGACAGATGAAGAGGACGAAATGAGTCAACTGGCCAATTACCACATGGCAGACTGCTACCTGAAACTAGACCAAAAACCGTATGCTCGTTCGGCATTTACGCAGGCGTTCGAACTGGATTATGATGCTGAAATTAAAGAGGATGCACTGTTTAATTATGCCAAATTGGCCTTCGAGTTGAGTTATAATCCGTTTCATGAAGCCATAGTAGCTTTCGAGGATTACATTAAAGATTATCCAGATTCTCCAAGGAGTGAAGAAGCGCATGAGTTCTTACTGAATGTGTATATGAAGTCCAAGAATTACGAAGCCGCCCTGAATAGTCTAGACAGAATTTCTAATAAAGACCAGCGAACGAAGGAGGCTTATCAGGTGGTGACTTTTAACAGAGCCGTGGAGCTCTTTAATCAGAAGAACTATGATGAAAGTGCATCTTTCTTCAATAAAGTGATCACTTATCCAGTAAAC
>CAZTVP010000109.1:0-7112 GCA_964616995.1 uncultured Comamonadaceae bacterium | reverse complement strand
AGTGATGGTGTTATCATCTATATCTCCAAGAGGGTCAGTGTCATCATTATCATTAGCAGTTACACTAATTATAACTGAGTCATCTTCATCTACTTCTGCTGTGTCATCAACTGCCTCTGGTGTATCATTCACCGGGTCAACTGTTACCGTTACTGTAGCCGTAGAGCATGCATCTAAATCATCACATATTTCATAAGTGAATGAGTCAGTTCCCTTGAAATCAGCATTAGGTGTATAGTTAATAGTTCCGTCTCCATTTAATGAAGCTGTTCCGTTAGATGGTTGTGTAGCTACAGAAACTGATGTTAAATCTAGGTTTCCATCTGGGTCGGTGTCTCCATCTGTAACATTGATATCTACTCCATCTGTAGAGTCCTCTGTCACTGAGGCGGTTTCATTGTCTGGATTAGGTGCTTCGTTACAAGCTGCTTGATTATTATCATCTGTATAACTCGTGCCAGGTGTTGTGTATCCGTCAGTACCAGAGGTTACAACTCCGTTACCATCTTCTTCAACTGGATTATCTCCTAAAAGACCATCTGAATTGTTATCTGTAAATCCAGCTTCTAGGACATCATTACATCCGTCACCATCTGAGTCCAGAGAGAATGCGTTTATGAGACCATCTGAATTAGAATCTGCTAAAGGTGTGTCTAAAACTCCGTCTTCATCAGCATCAATGCTTTCTGCTAGACCAAGGTCATTAAATGGGCCGTCCAGCACTCCATCAGTGTGGTCTGCACCTGAACCTGCTTCTACCACATCATAAATTCCATCGTTATCTGAATCTAAATCCAAGTAGTTAGGTGTGCCGTCTCCGTCAGAATCAGTGGCATTACACCAGTTCATTCCCCATACAAATGCTATTTTTTGCGAGCCTAAGTCGTTAGAACCCGTAACCTGTCCGAAGGTTACGATTACACTATCTACTGGCACTGGGAAATTCACTGTTACTTCACCCTCTGGGAATATTCCTGCGTTGCTAATGGTGCTTGAGTTTCTCCCTCCTGCTCCTATGAAACTATTGTTTCCATCAAATACTGCGCAGCTCCCCATAGTAGCATCTGCCATAGTTATGGCATAAGGCTGACCATTAGAGTAACCATCAAATTTTATACTGTCGTGCCAGTTGAATCCTTTATCTACATCTAGCACAGTAAATTCCAAGTTATTAATCGGTTCATCCCAAATCCACTTACTGATGGTTTGCTTTCCTTCCTGAGAAGTTTGAGCCACTTTATAGACATGTGGAATTCCGTTTTGGGTCTCTATGATAGCTTCTGTAATGGTATTATCTGGGTCTTCTCTTTCTAAGCTCATAGTAACCCCATCAAACTCTAAAGCTGAAGATGGTGCTACTGTTATAGGGTCTACTCCGTCTGCCCAGAAGTCTTCATAATTGAATACTTGAGTAGTGGTGGCGTCACATGGTAGGAATTCATCTGCATTTGGGATTCCATCGTTGTCATTGTCTAAATCCTGACAATCAGGAATATTGTCTCCATCTGCATCTTCTGCTTCAAATTGGAAAATACTTGAATTAGACACGCATCCTGTTCCAATGGTTACCTCACATGAGTAAGCTCCCAATAACGAAGCGAACAGGGTGTCATTCGTTTCACCTAGAAGTTGTTGGCCATCTTTGAACCACTGATAGGTAGCTGAACTACTGCTTGAGGTTACTACAATTTGTCCTGAGCAGTTGTCTATGCTTTCGAATAAAACAGTGGGAGCTGAACCAAAGCTGGAAAAATATCCTCCGAAACCAGCAAAGCCTGAACCACCAAATATTCCGGCAGACAATGGGCCAGAACTTACGATAGAGTAGTTTGTATTCGAGCTAAGCGGAGCTCGGTAAGTAACCCACTGAGAAGTACCTGTAACTTCTTGTTCTGAAGAACTAATAGCCACTCCATTTATAGATACAGAAGAGCCAGCCGTGGTCGTAATCAATAATTCCGAACCACTATAAGTAGTACCCGCTATGTTTGTAGGACTGGATATATTGTCTATTTGATTAGGAGTAAAACACGAGACAGGAGGAATAAAGTTTAAACCATCCGTAGCATCACTACCACTCACACCTCTTAAAGAGTGATGTACATATACTCCTGCTGTGGTTTCAATGTACATGTTTCGATTTGAACTGAATGAAGTTCCAGGAATTTCGAGGAATTCACCATTATTTACTGTGTCAAAGAACACTCCATTTACCTCTACTTCAGTATTATCGGTAGTTCCAGTTATAATCACTTTTTCAGAGTCTCCACCATTACCCTGAATGACGACATATTCAGTTCCGAGTAATTCTACAGGAACCAGTTGGTCTATTCCAAGGTCTCTTGACCCTGTACTTTCTATGGCATAAAGTGTTCCTCCTGTATTCACTACGATAGGTTCAGTAGCACTAATATTGGCTCCTATAAAACCTTCTCTATTCACAGTTCCTGAAGGTGCATTGACCGCTACCACCACGGATTCACCTCTATCTAATTCATACTGTAATGCGTCATCTGTTAGACCTTCTACAACTGTACCTAATCTGAAAGTTACATCGGCATCATATCCTGTAATATCTACAACCGTGTTGTCTTCGGTGGCCATAATACTGAGTATGGAATATCCTCCACCGTTTGTGGTTCTATTCGGTGGGCCAGCCCATTTAAATTGAGTCCCCATTCCGTTTCTTCCTTTACAGGTCAATGATGCAGCCTGAGAGCTTCCATTAACTCTAAAGTTTGCATAAAAACTTTCGTCAGACACAAGTTTTAATCCTTCTCCATTTCCATCTTGCTCTATTCCCACTTGTGAACTTGCAAGAGAAGTAAACCCAGAAGGTGTCGTACCTAGGGTTAGAACATACGGAGAACTATTGCTTATTTCGTATTCTCCGCTTACAGGAGTAGAAGCATTCCCTGCTCCTACAGGATTTCCAGCTCCATCAGTTACTGTTACTGTGATGACACTAGAAGAAGGTGTAGAAAGATGAATTTCTTCACTATTCCAATTGTTCCCATCATAAGAGCCACAAAACATAGGTGGTATGTAATGGATAGAATCTAACTGTAAATTGTGTTGATAATCATGAAGCCATGGATTAAGGTCTAACTCCCCAACTTCTAAATTCCAATCACCATCTTTACCTGTTATATCCGTGGAAGCGTAAACAGTCAAGTTTAGCTTTTCCTGAAGATACTTTACAGCTTTTTCACCAGTAGCTCCTTTGGCAAATTCACAACCATAGATGTAGATAGCTTCTGCGCTATTTTCTTTGATTGTAGTTTTTAACCAGTTCACTATCTCTTTTTGAGATTTCCATTCTCCATTTATAAATAATTCTCCTGGTTTACCATGAGAAAATAGGTGGAATCCCTTTAAATGGTGAGCCAATGGAGCTGCCTTTTCGGACAGAATCGCATTTTCCGCTAAATCATCTGCTACAAAGCACTCACCTCCGTTCTCTACTGAGTCAGTCATACTCAGAGCTAAGAATGGTGAAAAGAGAAAAAACCAACTAATTAATGGTTTAAAACTGCTTCTAAATTTCATTTTCATTTATTTAATCTCTCGCCAAACGGACGAGGTAATTGTTCTTATTCCTTTGCACCGCGAGCAGTGCTTATTATATTCATGGAGAGATGACATTTCATCTGAGCCGACAAAAGTCAATTAATGGCATAGCAGAATTTGTAGGTCGTAATCCACTACTTAGGTAAATAGTATCTTACAGGTTTACCTTCAAGAAGGTTTCAAAATGGGAATGAAACTTAGATTTAGAAACGGACAAAATGGATGAAGCTGAGCTATAGCTTATGATAAAGAGCTAATTACACAGCACTAGATGTCAAGAATAGTAAATTCAGTTCTTCTGTTTAGCTGATATTCTTCTTCAGTACACTGAACACCATCTCTACACTTATTCAGAGGCTTAGTTTCACCATAACCTCTGCTTTTTATTCGAGAGCTTGAAATGCCTTTAGACACTATATACTCTACTGCAGACTTGGCTCTACGCTTACTTAAGTTCAAGTTATAAGGTGCTGAACCTCTAGAATCTGTATGTGAGCTGAGCTCTATTTTCATACTAGGGTTTTCTTCCAGTATCGAAACTAGCTTATCCAGTTCTAATGCTGCATCTGGTCTGATGTTCGCCTTACCGTAGTCGTAGTAGATGTTGTCCAATTGGACTACGACTCCAACTTCTAGTTTGAACATTTTAAAGTCATGTTCGAATACTTTTGACTGAGCGTTTCTTGTATCGTAGTTTACGCTTTGCAACGCGTGATTCTCCATCTCACAAGTAATTCTATATTCTTTTCCAGAGTATAACCCGAAGGAATAATAGCCATCATCCGTAGTTATCTTTTTAGAAATTACTTCTCCTGAACCGTCATAAAGCGTGACTGCAGCTCCTTTCATAGGAGTTAAATCTTCTGCATTTAAGACATTTCCTTTAGCTAAGAAATCATACTTGCTTAGTCTGAAATCTACATTATCTATGAAACTCGTGGTAGGACTGGAGTGAACGGTTTTTTCCGCTTCGAAGAAACCTTTCTTAGTGGCTCTTAGCTCATAATAATCTTGATACGGCAATGTAAAAGTATAAGCTCCAGTCTCATCTGACGTGGCTACTATTTCAATCTTTGTAGGATTGTTTCTGTCTTTTATCAGCACAGAACCATTCGGTACAGGGTTTTCAGTTTCTTCATCTATCAAGTGTCCACTTATGGTTATAAACTTAGGTTTATGAATGAAGAATTTATAAATATCATCGTCTCCAATACCATCTGGACGATTACTGGAGAAGAATCCTTCTTTTCCCCTTTTATCTAGAATAATACTGAAATCATCATAAGATGAGTTTATAGGATAACCCACATTCTGAACCTGAGCGGCTTCATTCTGTAAATCTATGCTGTGCACATCTAAGCCGCCTAATCCTACATGATTAGCTGATGAGAAGTATAAGATTCCACTATCATGAATGAATGGGAACATCTCGTCTCCAGAGGTGTTGACTTTAGGGCCGAGGTTTCTAGGTTTAGCCCATTCTCCATCAGTCCATTCTGAAACATAAATATCTGTGCCTCCGTGACCACCTGGCATGTCCGAGCTAAAATAAATAGCTGAGCCATCCTCCGCCACGCTTGGATGACCTACGCTATACTCTTCACTATTAAATGGAAAAGGGATTAGTTCTGTGAACTCTCCGTTTATCCTTACTGCAAAGTAGATAGCCAGGTTCAAGTATCCTTCATCATCCTTATTCTTTACTCCTCTTAAATAATTATTTCGGGTTATGTAAAGGGTTTTGCTAGGCTTATGATATGTCGCTGCCCCTTCATGATACCTACTGTTAAACAGTTCATCCGTAGGCTTTGGGTTAATTAGATTAGAATCTGCTGTTAACTCAGCTACATAAAGGTTTAAATAGCTCTGGTCATTCCAATTATATGACCGAGTCTTTATGTTTTTATCTCCTCTGGAAGAGCTAAACATCATTTTGTCTTCATAAAAAGCTGGCGCAAAGTCTGAGTACTTTGAGTTTATAGTCGAATTCTTTAGTTTGAATAAACTAGAATCTCTATTGATTTTAGTAGCCCAATTTTCATCTGCCAGGTATTTTCTTACGAGCTCATTTCCTGGATTCAGTAAACTGTATTTCTGGTAAATCTCAAAGGCTTTGTCATATTTCTGAGTGCTTTTGTAAGCATCTGCCAGCAGCAGTAAATCCTCAGGACTAGCTAGTTTTAGTGAATCAAGCTTTACTAAAAGAGTCTCAGCCTGAGCGTCCTCTTGCAAGTTTCTAAAGGCTCGAGCTCCACCTGTTAGCGCTTTGTAATTAGCTGGGTGTTTCTTGAGTACATCTAAATAGACTTCTGCAGCACTCTTATAATCAAACTGCTGCTCTAAACTCTCAGCTAGATTTAATTTTAATTCTTGTGCCTTTACCGCGGTGCAAAACACAACCTGAACCAACAAGAGACTAACTATATATAATTTCAATTTCATTTCTGTAATCCTATTCATTCCAATCCTTAGAAGTAACGCGGTGATTTCTCTCCTCTGTTAGGTTCACCAAAATCTACCCCTAGCATAAGCTCATGTGAAGCACCTGAAAAACTATTTAAATCTGAGATTACATAGTCATAGGCATAACCGAATCTTAGCTTGTTATTTAACTCATACTGAAAAATCATGCCTACCGCATCTCCCGTTCTAAACATGGCTCCAGCCCAGAATTTATCGTAGAATAAAAAGTTAGCTGATACATCTCCCGTGGGCGGAGCACCATCCACCACTCTGGCTAAGAATGTAGGCTTGAACTTTACGTAGTTATTTAGGTTAAACACATATCCTCCTCCTAAGAAAAAATGCCTACGCTCATCGTTTAGCTCGAATTGAGGAAGGGTTTCATCTATTAGTTCATTATTCAGAAGCTTGGGTAAAGATGCAGTAACGTACCACCTCTGTGAGCTCCAGAACATACCGAAACCAAAGTTTACCAGCGGTTCATTCACTAAATCAGACTGAAAAATGGGGTCAGAACCATCTACAGGGTTTAATGCGGTTAGTTCCGCTTGATAGAGATTTAATCCTCCTTTTAACCCAAAGGCTAGGCTACTCTTATTCATTATTACTTTATAAGAAGCATCTAAAAACACTCCGGTCTGGCTCGTAGGCCCAGTTCTATCATTTAATATGGTTCCTCCTAGTCCGAGATTTTCTTTGCGCAGCGGAGCATGAAGTGTAAAAGACTGGGTACGAGGCGCTCCCTCAAAGTTTACCCACTGACTCCTATGAATCAGATTAGCCTCTATTACATCTGCATGACCAGCATAAGCAGGGTTTATGGAAAGCGTGTTAAACATGTACTGCGTAAACAGCGGGTCTTGCTGCCCATTACATAAAAAGGCAGACATGATGAGTAATGATGTATATAATAATTTCTTCATAGTTACCTCTTTAAGTAAACAAATCCTTTATAGGCAGCTGAGCCATCTCCTAGTTCAAGAACGTAGTAATAAGTGCCTACTGGTAGTTCTTCTCCTATGGTAGCAGGATGCTCAGATATTCCAGCCCAGTCACTTTCGTATCCAGATTTTTCATAG
>CAZTVP010000108.1:0-7152 GCA_964616995.1 uncultured Comamonadaceae bacterium | reverse complement strand
TCATAGGCCGAGAAATTTAGTTGTTCCCAGCGCTTATCTACTAAATCTCCAGGAACATCATCACAGAGTCTAGTGTGCGAAATAAAAAGTACCTCTGAGGGTTTAGGCTGTTCACAACTGACACTCATTAGAGCCATACAAAGAGCAAGCATAAAATGGGTTCTGAAAAAGCGAGTTGGCATCTGTGCGGAGTGTTTGCAAATCTTATGAAGAAACTGCTTCATAAACAAGTACTAATATATATCTTCGCGTCCCCGAAAAAGAAAACAATTTCAATGGATACCAAATCCACCATAGGCTTTATACTTTCATGCCTAGCGCTGTTCGCAGCATACTACTTTTTATTTTCACCTTCAGAAGAGGAGATAGCTGCTCAGCAGAGAGAACAGGCTCTTCAAGATAGTTTAGCTCAAGTGGAGCAAGTGACTGAGGTGAATACTTCTGATAATTTAGGAGCTCCGGATGTAAACGCCCTGGCAGACACACTAGCAAATGCTGAAACTGCTAACCAAAATCCAGCTACAGAAGAAAAGGACATCTTAATCTCTAATGGAAACTGGGATTTAACCCTAAGTACTAAAGGTGGTCTTCCTAAAAAACTCGTTCTCACAGATGGTTATGTAGCCTACCAAGACTCCTCGCCTATCCAGCTCTGGGATGCTAACTCTGCCAAGAGTTCTATGAATGTATCTTTTTCTTACAATGGAAAACAGTACAATACCCGAGACCTTTACTTTGAAACTACTAGCGGAGATTTAACGGTTAGTGACACCACTTCTATAAGTTTAAAATCTGCTCTAGACGGAGGAGCTTATGTAGAATTTGTGTATCAGCTTTACCCTAATGCTTACGACACCGATGTTACGGTGAACGTTATGAATACGGGAAGTGCTGGAACACCAGTACTTTTTGACTGGAATACAGCAGGACTTCACCAAGAGAAAGGAATTTATAATGAGCAGCTCCACTCGAGTGTGTTCTTTAAAACGTTTAATGACGGAAGAGATTACCTAGGAGAAGCCCGAGAAGATGAGGAAACGGTAGAAGACAAACTGAACTGGGTAGCGCATAAGCAGAACTACTTTTCAGTACTGGCCATTAGTGAGCAGGGATTTGGAAAAGGAGGATTTTTAAAGAGTTATCCTGCAGAACCTGAAACGGATTCTCTTCATTCCGCTTTTTATGAGACTAGAGTAGCACTTACGAATAACCACACTGGTTCTACATCTCACACCATGAAGCTATACATGGGGCCGAATGATTTAAAGGAGCTTGAAGCGCTTAACACAGAAGATGTAGTTAAAATTCCAGATTTCGGTTGGACGATTTTTGGATGGGTAAACAGAAATTTAATTGCACCGCTATTTAACTGGATGGGTGGATTTATAGCCAGCGCAGGACTACTCATTTTCTTACTCACATTAGTAGTTAAAACAGTGCTTTCACCAGTTCAGTGGAAGAATTACATGAACAGTGCTAAGATGAAAGTCTTACGTCCTGAGATAGATGAAATCAATAAGAAGTTCGAGAACAAAAGTCCTATGGAAAAGCAGCAAGCTACCATGGAACTTTACCGAAAAACAGGAGTCAATCCTATGGCGGGTTGTTTACCAGCCCTTCTTCAGATGCCGCTGCTTTATGCTATGTTCAGGTTCTTCCCTGCTAACATAGACCTAAGGCAAAAGTCATTCTTATGGGCAGATGATTTAGGTTCTTATGATGCTATTCTGAACCTGCCGTTTGAAGTGCCGTTTTACGGAGCTCATGTGAGTGGTTTCACTGTGCTGATGGCTATCAGTATGTTTTTCTACACTAGAATGAGTGCTGGAAACATGCCTACTCAAACTCAGCCTGGCATGCCTAACATGAAGGTTATCATGAACATTATGCCAGTTATGATGCTGTTTTTCTTTAACAAATTTGCCGCTGGTCTGAGCTTGTATTACTTCCTGGCTAACGTATTCTCTATAGGTCAAATGGCCATCATTAAGAACTATCTGATAGACGAGGATAAAATCAAGGCTAAGATTGAACTCAATAGAGCCAAGCCTCCTAAGAAGAAATCTGCATTTGCGCAGCGACTAGAAGATATGCAAAAGGAGCAGCAGAAGAAAATGGCTCAGCAGAAGAAGAACAAGAAGTAATGAAATACGGCCTCTACATAACAGCTTCTCTCCTATTCATCATGGCACTGGCAGCGTGTAATGGCCAAAAAGAGGCTGTGGTCAGTGAAGCCTCAGAGGAATTAGATTCCGCGGTGCAAAACACGGATTCTACGCTAGTAATCATAGGCGAGGAAGCAGAAGAAATAGAAGAGCCTGTAAAAGACAATAAGCCATTTCTTACCTATAGCAGAACTTACTGCTTCGGGATGTGTCCTGTTTTTAAATCTTCTGTTTCTCAAGATGGAGTGGTGGAGTATGAAGGCATCAACTTTGTAGATAATATGGGAGATTACACGGCTCAGCTTACCGAGGAGCAGATGAATTCTATCAGAGAAAAACTGATGGAGGTGAATTACTTCGAGCTAGATTCTGTGTATGACAATGAATATGTCATGGACTTGCCTGCGGTTATCACATCGGCTAGTATAGATGGAAAATCTAACTCAGTCTTAGACCGATATGACGGGCCTAAAGAAATTAAACCACTGTACTCTTTCTTAGATGAGCTATTTAAGCAAGTGGACTGGGTTTCTAAATTAGAAAACGAATAAAAACTGATTAATCAATAATATGAATACAATGAAAAAACTGCTTATTCTACTTATAGCTGTTACATCGTTCTCGGCTATAAAAGCTAACGAAGGGATGTGGCTCGTGAGTCTTTTAAATAAGATGAACGAAGCTGAAATGAAAGGATTAGGTCTAAACCTATCTGCACAAGACATTTATGATATCAATAACGCCAGCCTTAAAGATGCCATAGTAAGACTGAACTATGGAATGTGTACTGCCGAAATGATTTCAGACCAAGGTTTAGTGCTTACTAATCACCACTGTGCGTATGACGCTATCCAAACCTTAAGTGTAGATAACGGAGATGATTACTTAACTAAAGGTTTTTGGGCGTATGAAAAGAACCAAGAAATGCCTATAAAGGACTTCGTAGTGTCTTTCTTAGAGAGAATAGAAGATGTTACAGATAGAGTACTGGCAGATATAGACCATACTACTCCAGAAGCAGATAGAGAAGCACTTATAGCGGAGAGAACTCAAGCTATAATAGGAGAAGCTGCAGAGGGCGGAAAATATGAAACTGAAGTAAAGTCTTTCTTCTATGGAAATGAGTTTTACTTAATGGTTTACAGAACCTATGGAGATGTGAGACTAGTAGGAAACCCACCAGAAGCTATAGGAAAATTCGGTGGAGATACTGATAACTGGATGTGGCCAAGACACACAGGAGACTTCTCTTTATTAAGAATTTATGCTGATGCTGAGAACAATCCTGCTGGATACTCTGCAGATAATAAGCCTTACACTCCTAAGCACCACCTTCCAGTAAGTGTAAGCGGTGTAGAAGAAGGAGATTATGCTATGATTATGGGTTACCCAGGTTCTACAGACCGTTACTTATCATCTTTTGGGGTGAAGCAAGCTATAGACGTAGCTAACCCTGCGGTAGTAGAAGTAAGAGACCTTAAGCTTAAGACTATGAAGTCTCACATGGATGCTGACCCACAGGTAAGGTTACAGTACGCTAGTAAATATGCCGGAGTAGCTAACTACTGGAAGTATTTCATAGGACAGACTAAAGGATTAAAGCGATTAAACGTTTACGAACAAAAACAACAAATAGAGAAGGAATTCCAACAGTGGGCTAACGCAGATGCAGCTAGAAAAGACAAGTATGGTGGTGCGCTTAAAATGATGGAAGAGTACTATAACGCTACCACTCCTTATGTAAAAGGTGACAAATACCTGCTAGAAGCAGGAATCACAGGTGCCGACATAGTGCTTAAAGCTTGGAGAACAGGTAACGGAATTTCTAGAGCTTATAATGCTGATGAAAAAGAATTCAATGCAGAGACTATAGAGGGCTTAAAAGCTTCTGCAGAAGGTGCTTACAGTGAGTACAATGAGATGCTAGATAAAGACCTCTTCGTAAAAGTGATGACTCTTTACAAGAAGAACATACCTGCTGAGCAGCTTCCAGATGTATTTATGACTATCAATAAGAAGTTCAAAGGAGACATCCAGAAGTATGCGGATAAGATGTATGACAAGTCCATCTTTGCCAATGCGGAGAACTTAAAAGCGTTCTTAGAAAAGCCTAAAATGAAGTCTTTAGAGAAAGACATGGCTTGGCAGTTTGCTAATTCAGTTATAGCGCTTTACAGAACAGGTTTAGGAAACGCTGACCCTTCTGCTTACGATGTGAGCTACAGATTATTCGTAGATGGGCTGCGCAAAATGAACTCAAAGAAGAATTATTCTCCAGATGCCAACTCTACTATGAGAATTACTTACGGTTCTGTTCAAGATTACTTCCCAGCGGATGCTAAGCACTATGACTACATTACTACGCATAAGGGAATCTTAGAAAAAGAAGACCCTTCTAATCCGGAGTTTATAGTTCCAGCTAAACTGAAGGAGCTTATCGTAAACGAGAATTTCGGAAGATATGCAGACGCTAATGGAGACCTAATCGTATGTTTCCTTTCAGACAATGACATTACAGGAGGAAACTCTGGAAGTCCAGTAATCAACGGTGACGGTGAATTAATCGGTCTAGCTTTTGACGGAAACTGGGAGGCTATGAGTGGAGATATAGCATTCGAGCCTGAGCTACAGCGTACTATTTCTGTGGATATCAGATACGTACTGTTTGTGATAGACAAATTTGCAGGAGCCACTAACCTTATAGAAGAAATGGACTTAGTGACTAAAAAGCCTAAGATGAACAAGCCAATGGTAGAGCCAGAGCTTGAGCCAGCACCTATTATGGGAGGAGACATTCCTATGGATGACAAATAAGAACATCTCCTAGAAAAGAATTCAAAACCCTGAAGTCTTTGGCCTCAGGGTTTTTTAATGGAATCTAGTTTCTTTTTAAAATCTTAATTTTATCCGCGGTGCAATAATCATCTTTTGTAATTCCTTAAACGCTTGACTAAAATCACTCCTTATCATATCACTGACCCTATCGAACTTCAAAAGTCTTATGGTTCTATAGCTAAGTTTAATCTCTAGAAATTGGAGTTCGGCTATTGCTTGGAAATGTCAGTTTTTAAACTTCTTTGTCTAACGTATCCGTAACTACATAGTACCTCGGGTCATCTACTGATGATTCTATGATAGACTCAAAGTTAGTATTAGCCTTGAGCAAAATAGCTTTACAGTCGGGGCTCAGGTGTGTGAGCTTGACTTCTTTTCCTAAACCGATGTATTTATTAGCAATGCTTCTTAGTGCTTCTACCCCACTATGGTCTCTGACTATGGACTCCATGAAATCTATTTCGATTTTCTCTGGGTCTCCTGCAGGGTCGAATTTAGAATTAAACGTCTGAACAGAACCAAAGAACAACGGCCCCCAGATTTCATAGACTTTAGTTCCATCTTCTTTGAGTCGTTTACGCGCTCTAATCATCTGTGCATTTTTCCATGCAAAGACAAGTGCAGACATAATCACACCACAAATAACCGCTATAGCCAAATCGAAAATCACTGTGATGGCAGAAACCGCCACAAGCACTATAGCATCTGGAAGTGGAATTTTATGTAATATTCTAAAACTACTCCAAGCGAATGTTCCTATAACCACCATGAACATTACTCCTACCAAAGCAGCTATAGGAATCTGCTCTATGAGAAATGCCCCAAATACGATGAATAAAAACAACCCTAATGCGGCTGTGATTCCCGAAAGTCTGCCTCTTCCGCCTGAGTTGACATTTATAATGGACTGACCTATCATGGCACAGCCTCCCATTCCACCAAATAAGCCATTTAGAATATTAGCACTCCCTTGAGCTACACATTCTCTGTTTCCAGAACCTCTGGTTTCTGTGAGTTCATCTACTAAATTCAGGGTTAATAATGATTCAATTAATCCAACTGCTGCCATGATGAATGAGGTAGAAAGAACTACATCCCAGTGTCCGTTTATAGTGCCTATAAAGCCAAATAAATCTGACTGGAAAGTGGGCAGCTTTTCTAAAATGCTCATCTCAGACAAGCTTCTTCCTCCTTTAGAACCTATAAAGTCACCCACCGTTTCTAATCCTAAATTTCCAAATACCGAAACTAGTGCTACTACCACTATAGCCACTAATGCAGAAGGCACAGCTTTAGTCAACTTAGGAAGAAACTGCATGATAGCCATGGTTACTCCTATAAAAAGTAGCATCATGAGTAATGCTGAATTACTAAAGAAACTACTAAACCACTCTCCAGGATTAGCCCAAAACCCAGCTTCAGTCACTTGAGGAAACATCTTTAACTGAGCTAAGAAAATAACTATGGCTAACCCATTTACGAATCCCATCATCACAGGATGCGGAATGAGCCTTACGAATTTCCCTAGTCGAAATAAACCTGCTGCTATTTGGATAACTCCAGCTATGAGCAGAGAGACAAATAACCATTTAACTCCTAAGAATTCTACACCGGTAGCCGCTCCTACTTCGTTTCCTTTTAAAATCATGTGCACCATAACTACAGCCATGGCACCGGTAGCTCCCGAAATCATCCCTGGTCTTCCTCCGAAAATAGAAGTGATAAGCCCCATAATAAAAGCTCCGTATAATCCTATGAGTGGGTCTATTTCTGCTACAAAAGCAAATGCCACAGCCTCAGGAACTAACGCCAGTGCTACCGTTAACCCAGAGAGAATATCGTCTTTAGGATTGAAGGTGAAGTTTCTTAATAGATACTTTATCATTTCTAGTTAGGTTGAGAAAAAGCGTGCAAAGATAGGTTTGAATTACGAAGTACGAAGTACGATTTACGACTTGCCTGCCGGCAGGCAGAAGTACGATTTACGATTTGTCTATTGTCCATGCCTGTCCCGATAGCTATCGGGAAGTATTAACCACTTTTAGACTATTGGATTCAGCACCATTAAAAATCCCCTCCTAATCGAATTTCTGTTGTTAGCATAATCTCATTCTGGGGGGGGGGGAAATTGCGTGTTATTAGGATTGGGAAT
>CAZTVP010000107.1:0-7243 GCA_964616995.1 uncultured Comamonadaceae bacterium | reverse complement strand
TCAATACTTAGAAGCACAAGCTCTTAATGTTGATGAACACTCTGTGGTGATGCTCGAAGCTGATGCTGATATTCTAGCTGGTAAAAGTCTATTTACGAAGTACTGCGCTGTCTGTCATGAAGCAGATGGTGGTGGTAAAGTTGGGCCTAACCTTACAGACCCTTACTGGATTTATGATGGAGATATAGCAGGTGTATTCACCACCATAAAGTACGGTGCTAAAAGAGGTATGAAAAGCTGGCAAGACGAACTAAACCCAGTTCAAATACAAAAACTGGCTTCATTCATTCTCACACTTCAGGGAACTACTCCTGCGGTAGCTAAACCTGCAGAAGGAGAACTATTCTTACCTGAAGGTGCTCCAGTACCAGAAGAAACTACATCTAACAGCGAAGAAAACCGTGAGATAGCTGAGCTATAAAACTACCTACGAGCGTAAGACTAATGGAACAGACCGCAGAAAATTTCAGAGATAAGATAGCCACTGTAGATGAAGCAGGGAAGAGAATCTGGATTTTCCCTAAAAAACCAGCAGGCTGGTTTTATAACAAACGGAAACTATTAAGCTACGCTTTTCTAGCCTTCCTATTTGCAGGACCATATCTTACCATAGGTGGACAACCTCTTCTTTTAATCAATATTATAGAGCGTAAGTTCATCATTCTTGGGAAGATATTTTGGCCACAGGATTTACCACTGTTCGCTATAGGTATGATTACTATGGTGGTTTTTGTCATCCTATTTACAGTAATTTTTGGTAGGCTTTTTTGTGGTTGGGTTTGTCCTCAGACCATTTTCATGGAAATGGTATTTAGACGTATAGAATACTGGATAGAAGGAGACTACACTCATCAGAAAAAACTAGCTAAACAACCATGGAATGCCGAAAAAATCAGAAAGAAAAGTCTGAAACACTTTCTATTCTTTTTCATCTCATTCTTAATAGCTAATACTTTTCTGTCATACATCATAGGCTATCAAGCACTAGGGGATATCATTTTAGATAACCCACTAAACCACTTAGGAGGTTTAACCGCCATTCTAGTATTTACTGGGGTATTCTATGCAGTATTCGCGTTTATGAGAGAGCAGGTTTGTACCACTGTTTGTCCATATGGTAGATTACAAGGAGTGCTCTTAGATGACAAATCGCTTACTGTAGCTTATGACCATGTAAGAGGTGAGTCTAGAGCTAAATTCAAAAAATCTGAAGACAGAACCACTGCTGGTAAAGGAGACTGCATAGACTGCGGTCAGTGTGTGAATGTATGTCCAACAGGAATAGACATTAGAAATGGTACACAGCTGGAGTGCGTGAATTGCACCGCTTGTATAGATGCTTGTGATTTTATGATGGAAAAAGTAGGGCTACAAAAAGGACTTATTAGACTTGATTCAGAAAAGGGAATCAGAGAAAAACAAGGCTTCAGATTCACCGCTAGAGTAATAGGTTACTGTGCTGTTTTAACCATTCTACTGGGAGTATTAACTGGAATGATAGTTACCCGTTCAGATTTCCAAGTGACTATTCTTAGAACCAGAGGAACACTCTTTACTAAAATGGATAATGGGCACTACAGTAATATCTATGACATCACGCTTCTAAATAAGACTACTGATGAGATTCCAGTGGAGCTAAAAATTCTAAACAGTGAGGGCAAAATAGAACAGATAGGAGATGCGCTCATGCTACCACCGCAGGAAGAACTGCAGAGTAAATTCATGATAATTCTTCCTAAAGAAGAAATCACCGGCAGGTCTGTAGAACTAGAAATAGCTGTATATGGCAATGGAAAACTAATAGACTCTCCTAAAACTAAATTTATAGGTCCGATATGAAATTCAACTGGGGAATAGGAATCACTATAGCCATAGTGTTATTTATGAGCTACATACTACTCATGGTATTTAAAGCTACATCTACCACACAGCATTTACAAGCAGAAGATTATTATGCTCAAGAAATAGGTTATCAGGAGAAGATAAATGCCTTAAGACTGGGAGATTCTTACTATAAAATGAAGCTAACTCAAAAAGGGAAAAAAGCTCTAGTAGAGTTACCAAAAGATTTTGAATCAGACGATAGTCAAATTGAGGTAGCTCTTCTGAGACCAAATGACTCAGCATTAGACCTTTCTTTTTCTGTGCCACTTCATAAGCCTGAAATAGATGGAAAAAAGCTCATTCCCGGAGCTTATAGAGTCACGTTAAGCTGGGTTCATGAAGGCCAAAAACATGCTACCGAATCTTCATTTTCATATAAATAAATGGACTTAATACTCTATAGCGCTTTTATTTTAGGACTGGCAGGTAATCTGCATTGTTTAGGAATGTGTGGACCTATTGCCTTAGCCATTCCTATCAAAAAGACAGGTTCGGCTAGAAGACTTTTGAGTGCACTCTCTTACAATCTTGGAAGAGTACTTACCTATGGTTTAATGGGACTCTTATTTGGGTTTCTTGGAAAAGGATTTAGCATTCTAGGTCTTCAACAGAAATTATCTATAGTGGCTGGAGTTCTCATGATTACCATGGTTTTCTTTCCTCTTCTCTTTAATAAACTGCAGGGTGCTAACACTGGAGCTTTTAAATGGGTAGGTGGAATAAAGGCAGCATTGCACCACAGATTTAAAAATCCCTCATTAGTATCACTGGGTATTCTAGGAGCTTTAAACGCACTACTGCCATGTGGTTTAGTGTACACTGCTATAGCAGGAGCTGTGGTATCTGGAAGTGCTCTAGGAGGCATGTGGTTCATGGTGCTCTTCGGGCTTGGAACGGTTCCTGTCATGTTTGCACTTCCGTATTTCAGAGATTTAATTCAGAAAAAATACCTGCTTAAAGCCAAGCAGATAATCCCTGTGGCCATGTTCCTTATGGGAAGTTTATTCATTCTACGCGGTGCAAATTTGGGTATACCCTACGTAAGTCCAAAGGCCGAAGCGGGACAAACCATGAAGTGCCACTAACTCCTTTTTTATGCTAAGAGTTACCAAAGAATTTACATTCGAAGCGGCACATGCCCTTGATGGATATGATGGGAAATGCAAAGACATTCATGGGCATTCCTATAAACTTGCTGTAACATTAAAAGGAAAGGTCAATGAAGATAAAACCAATCCGAAATGTGGAATGGTCATAGACTTCGGAGATATAAAGTCTGTGGTGAAGGATAAAGTGCTCAATCAATTTGACCATTATCTCCTTCTAAGAGAAGACTCCAGATTCAAAGGAATAGAAACGAAAGGAGAAAGAATTAGATATGTGAATTACCAACCTACATGTGAAAACATGCTGCTGGAAATAGTGAATCAGCTAAAATCTGAATTCACACCACACGCCCAGTTAGTAGAAGTTACTTTAAGAGAAACTGCTACGGGCTATGCCACATGGAATTATAAAGATGAAGAATGATGAATATAGATGCCAAACTCATAGACAAGTATAATGTTCCAGGTCCTAGGTACACCAGTTATCCTACAGTACCTTTCTGGAATGCAAAGAGTTTCTCTAAGGATTCATGGGTTAATTCGGTGCATAAAATCTTTGCGCAGCAGAAAAATGAGGGAATTAGCATCTACATTCACTTGCCCTACTGCGAGAGTTTATGCACATTCTGTGGATGCCATAAACACATTACTAAGCAGCACGAAAAAGAAGCACCATA
Organism: uncultured Comamonadaceae bacterium; assembly: GCA_964616995.1. GTDB lineage: Bacteria > Bacteroidota > Bacteroidia > Flavobacteriales_D > Sanyastnellaceae > ASP10-05a. The sequence goes on along the minus strand of CAZTVP010000107.1, from coordinate 3,576 downwards.
CATATCCACTCTACTGAAAGAATGGCAGCTCTATGCTGAAATTTTAGGTAAGAAACCACTAGTCACAGAAATTCATTTGGGAGGTGGAACGCCTACTTTCTTTAGCGCTAAGAATTTAAAGACACTTATTTCAGGAATCAGAGAGCTGTGCGAGTTTGACCAAGATATAGAACTAGGATTAGAGGGACACCCAAACAATACTACTGAGGAACATCTGAGAACGCTATCAGAAATAGGTTTTAAAAGAATTAGTTTCGGAATTCAAGATTATGACACAGCTGTGCAGAAGGCGATTAATCGAATTCAGACCTATGAGCAAGTGAAAAAAGTTCATCAGCTTTCTATGGACTATGGTTTTACTTCCATTAGTCATGATTTAGTTTTCGGGTTACCGCTACAGACCTTGGATGCCATGAAAACAAGCATTAAAAACACACTTGAGCTAAAGCCACACAGAATATCATTATACAGCTATGCCCATGTACCTTGGATAAAAGGTTTAGGACAGAGAGGCTACAGTGAGTCGGACTTACCAAGCCCTGAGGAGAAAAGGCTGTTGTATGATACTGCCAAGATGATGCTTCTGGAAAATGGTTATTATGAAATAGGCATGGACCACTTCGCTCTGGAAGAAGATGAACTTTTTAAAGCCTATGAGCAGAAAAAGCTTCATAGAAACTTCATGGGTTACACCACTAATAATACTAAACTGCTCGTAGGTTTAGGCATGTCTGCCATTAGCGATAGTTGGTTAGGCTTTGCTCAAAATGCTAAATCAGTAAAAGAATATACTCAGCAAATAGAAAGTGGGGAGCTAGCAGTTTTCAGAGGGCATATGCTCAATATTGAAGAACTAGTGACTAGAACTCATATCCTAGAGCTCATGTGCTCTTTCAGAACAGATATCTCAAATCTGCCTCTGGTTCAAAGTATGAGTATCAGAAAAAGATTAAAACCACATGCCCTAGATGGCCTGGTAGAGATACAAGGGTCAATTATAGAAGTTACCGATTTAGGAAAAGTATTCGTTAGAAATATCTGTATGTGCCTAGATGAGCACCTACAAAAAAACCGCTCTACTGAACCGATGTTCAGTAAAACGGTCTAACCCTCTTATGCTTTGGGTTTAACCAAACTAAAGTTTGGCCTACTGAAGTGTTCTTAAATCTATTGTAGTCAAACTATAACTTGCCTCAGCAGGGATAATACTTCGCCTTTCTGTCTTAGGCTTATCTCAGAGAATATCTACCACAGTAAACGGCTGATTAGCGAATCTAAACACCTCTCCTACTTTCTTACCTATCATGGCTTTAACAAAAGGAGCTGAACTATGGGCGCCTATAATTTCTAATCCTTCTACGTAGATACTTTTACATAATACACCTACTACCACTATTTTATCTCCTAAATCTACCACGGATCCTTCATGCACAAATTCTAATGAACCAGGTTTTAATTCCTTAAGCATATTTAACTCACGCTCAAATTCATGAACCCGCTGTAGCGTATGAGCATATCTCTGAGCTGATTCTGAGTTGTGAGATAAATCTTCAAAATCTACTACATCGGATTTATCTACCTTAAGCGCTAGTTTTAGCTGTTCAAGGTCTTTTTTAAGAAGGTTATATTCATTATTAATAGAGTTCTGAACTAACTGACAGACCTCTTCTCTCGTAATTTTTGAAATAGCTATCATGACTTTTAATTTTAGCTTGAAGTTACCTCCAAGTCTAACTTTAAATCATGATGAACATCAGTATATCAGCTGAAAATCATCAGAGTTCCAGCTCCTCAGAAGGATTCCAAAACTTCTCCTTAAAATCTACCACTTGATTATTCTTGACCTCCACTCCTTCTGATTCTAGGAGCCTCTGCATCATATCAGGTTCAGGAAAACTCGCTGCTCCTGTGAGCAGTCCTTTGCTATTAACCACTCTGTGTGCTGGCACAGGATTATCTGCACTAAAACTAGAATTCATAGCCCAGCCTACCATTCTAGCAGAACGGGCTGCACCTAAATACTTGGCTATGGCACCATAGCTCGTAACCCTTCCTTCAGGAATCAACCGAGCCACTTCATGCACCATGGCAAAGAATCCCTCAGACTTACTCATTTAATCTAAATTGAACGAACTTGATGGTGTCTCCCTGAGCTAGCCACATTTTCTCATAGTAAGTTTTTACTTCTAGTAGCTCACGAATATCCTCAGGAAAATGAGAGATATCTGAATTATAAATGTCTCCATTTTCATAAAGCAGTTCCGCTCCATGTGTTTTAATCTCATCTAGCGCACGAGTGTAAATCAGCGGGCTATCCGTCTTGATATTAATCAAACCTCCAGGTTTTAGAAACTTCTTATACCTCTCCCAAAAATGGTAGCTTGTAATACGCTTAGTTCCAGTGTCATTTCCTTTCTGTGGGTCTGAAAACGTAAGCCAGATGGCATCTACCTCATTCTTCCCAAACATATGATGGACAAACTCTATTCTGGTTCTCAAGAAAGCTACATTCGTAATTCCTTCAGCTAGAGAGGTCTTGGCACCACGCCAAAAACGGTGACCCTTCACATCTACTCCTATAAAATTCTGGTCAGGGTATTTTTTAGCTAGTGCAAGGGTATATTCACCTTTTCCGCAGCCTAGCTCCAGCGTAATAGGTCGGTCATTCTTAAAAACCGTAGCGCCCCACTCGTTCTGTTTAAACGTAGCACCATCCACAATATCTTTCAGCGGTGGCTCAAAAACTATGTCAAACGACTTGTTCTCTGCCCACTTTCTAAGTTTATCTTTGCCCATGTAGCCTTTTATCTGCGGTGCAAAAGTAAATGCTAAACCAAAAGAAAAAAACCATACTCGTAGCTCCTCTGGACTGGGGACTAGGCCACGCTTCTAGATGTGTCCCTATAGTTAAACAGCTACTTTCTAATGAGATTCGGGTTATTCTGGGAGGTTCAGGTAAAAGCCTTGAACTATTGGCTACGGAGTTTCCAGAGTTGGATACAGTTCAGCTTCCAAGCTATGACATCAGGTTTAAACCATTCATTCCCCTTGGTATTCAAGTAGCGATGCAATACACTAAAATCCGCAGAAAAATCACTCAGGAAAAAAAGGAAACAGAACGTCTAGTCCAAGAAAAAAACATAGATGCTATCATCTCTGATAACCGGTATGGCGTTCATCACGAACGTATTCCAAGTGCGCTCATAACGCATCAAACTCAGCTTGCACCAGGAACAGTGTTTAAGAAAATAGCCAACCGATTGCTAAAAAAAAGACTAGAACCGTTCCATGAAATCTGGATTCCAGACACGGCTTATTCCACCTTAAGTGGTGAACTATCCTCAAAGCTCCAAGATGAAAAAATCACTTTTATAGGCCCTTTGAGTCGTTTTGCGCAGCTGGAAATAGAAAGAAAAAAATTCATTCTAATCATTCTCTCTGGAACAGAGCCTCATAGAACCATACTGGAAAACCGAATCATAAATAAACTGGGGAATACCAGTCTAGATATTATCTTACTCAGAGGAAATCCTATGGAGGAAAATCGAAAGCTGTTCCCCGATAATTTTAAAGTGT
>CAZTVP010000106.1:0-7255 GCA_964616995.1 uncultured Comamonadaceae bacterium | reverse complement strand
ATTAAATGTCATAGGAATTCTATGCTGTTCTATATAGCGGTGCAAAACTCTTAATTCAGGAATAAAATGCCTGTAAATTCTATAGACATCATACACCTTCTCTCTTCTTTCTTTATCTCCAATATGGTAATGCACGAATTTATTCAAGCGCATAGGAAGTATCTTGATTTTAGTAAGCAGGTCAGCAAATTTTACTAAAAGATGGGGTTTGCGCAGCACGCCTCGGTAAACCCACCTACCAACTGCTGACAGTGAAAGAAACTCGTAGAACCTCACACGCTTAAACCCATCTGGAGCAAAGAGTAGCAGGCTTTTCACTCGTTCTGGAAAGAGATTGACTGTTTCTAATACTATTTTTCCTCCCAAACTATACGCCATCATAGAAAAACGTTCATGACCTAAATGAGTGAGAAACGCACTCATCAGTTCTTTCCATTCTTCTCTGGAGATTCCATTGAAATCCTTGGCCTGACTTTCACCATGAGCGAATAAGTCCACCGAAACTAACTTTTGGTTTTCTCTCACCAGCCCATGAAAATCTGTAAAAGCCAATTTATCCATCCCGAAACCATGGAATGCTAGGATGAGATTTTCTCCAGAGCCTATTTGTAGGTAGGAGAGGGTGTGAGAGTTGTATTTGAAATAGTTAGAGGACAATCGGAGAGTAAAAATATACTTTCCAAGTTTACCTTTTTATTTCATAGACTTGGTCTAACTTAAAGAATGCTTAATCACACTCTGTCCCAAAAGCTCCCAAGAAACCACCGAGGTCACCCACATTTGTATTACCATCTCCATTAAAGTCTCCTTCACACTCGTCTGGTAATGAACAACCGAAGGCACCTAAGAAACCACCGAGGTCTCCTACATTTACGACTCCATCATTATTGAAATCTCCAGGACAAGGGTCAGTGCCATCTCCTATGATTTCTACCATCATGGAGTTAGAGCTCAAATTTCCGCAAGTGGTAAGGCTGATTAAATCCTGTTCAAGACTGGAAAAAGGCTGATTGATATAACTTGAAAAATCTTCTCCTGGCAGGCCGCTTAGTCCATAAATCACATATTCACCTTCACTAAATGCCGTAAGGTCTGAAGAAGTGGAAATAGAAACTATATCGGTAGATAGCTGATCGGTTACTACGTAATAATACTCGAAACCTGCGGGCGCCACAGCACCATCTACCGCATCTCCAGGGCCAGAGTAGGAAATAGAATAGGGTGAAGGAGCACTCGGGAAACCAACATTAAATGTTCCCATCACTAAGGTGTAGGAAACCCCAGCAGATAAATTCACTGATGCGGAGTTTAGAATAGTTCCTTGTCCGTTATCAAACGTGCCAGCTAACCAGTTCGTACATGGACTTCCTGCTATAAAATCACCCTCGTAAATGCTGATCACTAAACCAAAAGCTCCCGAAGATTTGGTGAAAGTATAACTCCCAGATTCACTTACAGAAAATGGAAAAGAATCAGCCAAAGTGAAGTTTCCATTAAAGTTTACACAGGTTCCGCTACCATTATCTCCCGCCACGGTAGAAGCTTGGTCATCATTAGTAATTGTTCCGCTAAAAGAAGGAATCACATTTCCATACTCAGGCATTAATCCTAAATTCAGTGCAGGGTCTCCTTCGTCTGCAGAAACAGAAGCATCTGGAGTGAATGAAGCACCATTAGCCTCGCAGTCTGAAGTGATTTCTATGGCTGAATCATTGATGTCAAAGAACACATTTCCCACAGCTTTTATTTTCACTCTCCCTGTATTAGTAGGAAGGTTAGGAATGGTAAACGTGAATGAACCATCATTTTCTGTACTTTCAGAAATAGCGTAGTCAAAAGTCTGCCCATTGTCTGTAGAAAGCAGAATTTCTACAAGTTGACAGTTGACAGAAGCATTATCCGTATCAGCCACATTCCAAGTGATGGTGGCAGTATTAGAACCATTGGCAGTCCAAGTAGTACTGGAGTTTTGGCTATCCACTCTAAATGGCCCTGCAGAATCTGAGCTGTTCAATACATAAGCATCAGAACCCACGCCTCCTTGATTATCTCGTGCTATGAAGCTGAAATTCATAGTTCTACTCACCTGTGGAAGCGACTCGAAATCTAGATTTTCATTATTTCCGTTCAGTATCTCATCTAATTCAGGAAAAATTCGGGTAGGACTATCGCTTGGTGGTACAGCTTTAAATAGCGGTGCAATGGCGCTTCCCGCAGCCTGTGCTCCTATGAAGGCTTGTGTAGGAGTTCCTGCTCCATCTTCATCTATTTGTTCCCAAGTAAACGTAAGGTCGTCTCCTTCAGCATCTGTAGCTAATCCTGTTAATTCAAAAGGTGTTCCTATAGGAATAGTCAAAGGTGTTCCACTGTAATTCGTGTGAGGGTCTGGTGGAGTATTTCCTGTGGCAGTATTTTGATAACAGGATTGACTGTTTAGAAAAGCATCTATACGGTCTAAGGTAGTACTGTGAAAGTAATTGTCAGCTTCTCCGTTTGGAGGAACATTTTGCGCAGCTGGACACAAACCACTGTAAGCCATTAGCGTAGTTCCACTACCGATTTCATAAGCTGTAGAGGAACTGATTCCAGAGTTACAATTTCCGTTTCCTCCACCGTTAAACGTGTGCAATGCGTCAAATTGATGCCCGAATTCATGCGTAGCCAGCTGAATCCAGCTGTTATCGGTATTATTGAACGAACCACTCCAAGCGGCTGCTTTATTAGGGCCAGTAAGTCCATCAGAATCGAATCCTGAGAAAAAAGTGCCATTGTCACAGACCACACCTAAACCTGCTATCCCACCTGCTCCCCAGGAGCTCCCGAATGTGTAATAGTGAAATACATGACCTATATCATAAGAAGAGTTACTGAAGTTAGAAGCCACTACTTCGGCAGCTTGATTTGTTCTGGAGTCTCCACCAGCTCCATCTGGTGTGAAAGGGTCGGTAGAGGAATTAGTGTAAAATTGGGTGCCCACCAACGTGAGCGTAAGATTGGCTTCATTTTCGAAAATCAGGTTGATACCGTTCACAGAACTGGTAGCCACAGCAAGCGCTGAAGCAGAGGTTCCACCGTTGTTTTCTGTAAACTCCCCCGTTCCTACTAGTGCTAACCTAAATGTTCTTCTGGTTTCACCGTAGCTGAGGTCATCTGCCGCTACAGCAGACTTCAGCGCAGGAGCCTGCTTCACATGATTCTGCCCGAAAAACTTGGGCGTTTCCTCGGTTCCACACTGTGGTTTTACCGCTGATGAAGAGACTTTCCATTGTGTATTTCCTCCAGCGGGTTCGTCTAAGACTAAGGTGATGAAGTCTGCTCCTTTTTTGAGGTGAATCACGGCTAACTCTGGACTTATGGTGAGTTTTCCTTGAATAGAATTGGAAGGATTGGTTAAATCATAGCTGTGCAAATTAGGATGCTGCTCTTGAATTTCAGGACTGAGTAAACCGTTCTCTTCAAGTAAGAGCTGACCAGAATACAAAGCATGTTGTATGTCTATTTCTTTGACATCTTTCCCAGAACGAATATCTGAAATGTGGTCAAGTGAAATCTGAGCATTGGTGATACTAAAGCACAATACTGCAAGCAGGGTAAGAAGATAATTTGGTCTCATGAGGTTCAGTTAGCTGCTTACTAAGATAAGCCAATCTATTCTGAAAGTGCATCCGCCACGGTAAAAAAGCTCCCTGTAACTAGAATTAGATCATTTTTGTGAGCTTCGGATTTGGCTTTTTCGAGTGCTTCTTTTACTGAGGAAAAGGCTTGAAAATTTAATCCAAAGTCTTGAGCATGAAGCTGAAGTTTATCAATTTTCATGGCTCTAGGAACAGAAGATTGGCAGAGGTAATACTGTACATCCTTTGGTAATAGACTGAATATCTCACTCACATCTTTATCTCCCACCATACTCCAAACAATACGAAGGTTCTCATACGATTCCTTCTGAATCTCTTTAAGTAGCGTTTGAACTCCAGCAGCATTGTGTCCTCCGTCTGCTATGACTTTAGGATTGAGTTGAAGCGTTTCATACCTTCCTCTCAGTCCTGTGTTTTCTTGTACATGATTTAAACCAGCTCTTATATGCGGTTCTTGAATGTAGAAATTACCTTGATTTTGAATGACCTTTACAGTTTGAAGAACGGTTTGAATATTTTCTTTCTGGTAACTTCCCTTTAGGTCTGAAGAGTAGTTGGAGGTTAGGGTTTTGGCTTCATATAGTGGAGCTAGTTTCTGTTTTGCACCGCTCCTCATTACTTCTAGTGCTTCAGGAAGCATTTTACCGCAGACCACAGGAATATTTTCTTTTATGATGCCAGCCTTTTCACCTGCTATTTTAGGAATAGTATCACCGAGGAACTGCATGTGGTCAAAGCCGATGTTCGTAATCACGCTCACCTCTGGAGTAACTATGTTAGTGCTGTCTAGCCGCCCGCCCATGCCTGTTTCTATGATGGCTATATCCACCTTTTCATTTCTGAAATAATCGAATGCCATAAGTACCGTCATCTCGAAGAAAGAGGGTTGAATATCCGTCCACTGTTCAGCGTAATATTCATAAAACTGGGTCACGTATTCCCTAGAAATCATCTGACCGTTCACCCGAATACGTTCCCTAAAATCTACCAAGTGAGGTGAGGTGTACAGCCCAGTTTTATAACCAGCCTCCATAAAAATAGAGCACATCATGTGAGCAGTAGAGCCTTTGCCATTGGTTCCAGCTATGTGGATGTTTTTAAAAGATTTTTGTGGATGTTGGGTCAGTTCTGCTAGTGCCCAAGTATTGGATAAATCTGCCTTGTAAGCCGCTCCACCTGAGCGCTGATACATAGGTAAGCTGTTGAACATTTGTTCAAGAACTTCTTCGTAATTCACTAGTTGACTTTAAAGGTGAAGGTAATAGTTCCTCTTTGTTTGATGGCGGCTGATTGGTCGTTGTTAAACGTAGCGGTCTTAGCCATTTTGATGGCTAAATCCCATAAAGATTGTTCTGTAGTATTGGACTTTATAGGGTCAACGGTGGCGTTAATCACTTTTCCACTTCTATTTACATCTATCTTCACTACAACTCTTCCGTTTTTCTTTGGTTTCCCTTGAAACTTAGGCTCTCCAACCATTCCTCTTCCAGCCAAGCTATAGGAGTTTCCTCCATCTCCAAAGACTCCCTTTCCGTCTATCTGCCCAGACTGTGTTCCTACATTTCCTCCTGTATCATCATTTCCATCTCCACCGTTGTTCATGTTTTGCAACGCGTTATTCAATGCATTACTCGTAGTCTGCTGCTGTGTTTCAGCTTTAGTTTCTGTTTGAGTTTGAGTGGTGGTTTGAGTAGAAGTAGTAACTTGGGTACTCGTAGAGGGTGTTTCCACTACATTTTCAACTACCTCTGAGGTATTATCCACCACAGCTTCTTGCGGAGTTTCTTGTGAAACGGCCGTGCTCGTTTGTGTAGGAACTCCTTCATTAGTTCCACTTCCAGTGTTGCTGTAACCAAAATCTGCTAAAGTCAGTTCAGCGTAAGTTTCAGCAGGAGGAGGGTCTGGTAAGTCAAAGCTCAAAAAGAAAAATATAAGCAGGAATACCACAGCATGCACTACTAGTGTAATGATGGCTGATGTTCTAGAATCTTCTTTTTTTCCTGCGTAAATCATTTTACTTTACGTTTTTAGTTTGAACTACTATTTTCCAGTCGTTCACCTTGGCCATTCCTACTACTCCTATGGTAGCGCCAGTTGGAGCCATCTCATCAGCCTTAAGCACGATTACTTTTTTATCTGGTTCTCTTCCATCAAAAAGTGCTTGCAACTTCGTTTCTAATTCTTCTCTAGGAACAGGGTCATTCCCAATGAAGAAATTACTATCAGGGTCTATTCCAACCGTTACTGAACTACTCTGTCCAGTGCTTCCTTGTGCTTTTGGAAGGTTCACATTTAGCCCAGTACTTACTTGAGTAGCCAATAAGATGAAAAATATCAGCATCAAGAACACGAGGTCTGTCATGGAAGACATTCCTGGACTTACGTCTATGTTATTTCTAGATTGTAAATTCATGCTGTTCTATTTTCCTGGTTCCTCTAGTATGTCTAGGAATTCTATACTTCCTGCTTCCATTTTATGAATCACCTTGCTAACTCTAGCTACTAATGAGTTATATGCCACATAAGCTATGATTCCCACTATAAGTCCGGCTATGGTAGTCACCATGGCAAATTTCATTCCACCTGCTAAATCATCTATTTCCACCACACCTTTCGTTTGCATGTTATAGAATACCTGAACCATTCCGATTACCGTTCCTAAGAATCCTATCATAGGTGCGGCTCCTGCTATGGTAGCCAGTGCAGTTAGGTTCTTCTCCAGGTTGTAAATTTCCAGTTTCCCTACGTTTTCTATAGCCGCGGTGATATCATTGAGTGGTTTACCTATTCTAGAGATTCCTTTGTCTAGCATTCGAGCTACGGGTGAGTCTGTGGTAGAGCATAAGTTACGCGCAGACTCGAACTTTCCATCATGAATGTAATCCTTGATTTTAGCCATAAAGTTTTTTTCTTCTTTGAGGGCTCTGGAGATGGCCATGCTTCTCTCGAAGAAGATATAAACGGCTAAGATGCTTAGCACTAAAAGTGGCCCCATGATGTACCAGCTGTCTAGCATTACATCTATGATGCCTTCTGATTTTACGGCTTCTTCAGCTACATCCTGAGCAGCGTTAGTAGTGGTTTCATCTCCTACGGTTATACCGCCATTTTGTAGATAGAATAGAGGATTCATGCAGTTAATTTTTTAAATGCGTTGCAATATTTTTTTGAACTATAAAACCGGAATACTTTTCCGAATAAGCAGGTTTACATCCGTTTACAATCGGATATGTAGCTTAACGGTGAAAGTACTTTGAAAATTATCCTACCCTAAAAAGAGACTACAGAATTATCCATCCTAAACCGTTGATATCCCCATATTTCAGAAGAAAGAATCTAGAGGAAAAATATCACTCCTAGAAGTCCTAGTCCACCTAAGACTATAGTATAAGGAATGGCCATATACGCCATTTTTCCATAACTCAAATTAATAAGTGGTGCCAGAGCCGAAGTCAATAAAAACAAGAAAGCCGCCTGTCCATTAGGTGTAGCTACACTCGGTAGGTTGGTTCCTGTGTTAATGGCTACAGCTAGCTTTTCGTATTGTGGTTCATCTATGACTCCATTCAAAAATGCTTGCTGAACCTCATTGATATAAACCGTAGCCACAAATACGTTAT
>CAZTVP010000105.1:5430-7263 GCA_964616995.1 uncultured Comamonadaceae bacterium | reverse complement strand
TTCAGCTTTTAAACTTCATCTTCAGCCGATAGAAGGTATAGAAGAAGTGTTGAAGAAAATTCAGGTTCCTATTTGCGCAGCTAGTAATGGACCATCAAATAAGGTCAAACTGAATTTAGCTATAACCCAGCTAGAAAAGTATTTTCAGGATAATATCTTTAGTGCTTACGACATTAAAAAATGGAAACCGAATCCAGCACTATTTCTTCATGCTGCTAATGAAATGGGCTTTAAACCAGAAGACTGTGTGGTAGTCGAAGATAGTTTATCTGGAATTCAAGCCGCAGTGGCAGGAGGATTTGAGGTGCTAGGTTTTACAGGCGGAGATAAGGATAATGAGTTCACTCAAGCAGGAGCCAGAGTTTTTCATCACATGAATGAGCTTTACGAGCTGTTGTAAAGACAGAATCAGTTCACCACGTTTATTTTATCCCAGCTTGAATCTTCATCAGGAAACACTTGTTCTTCATATTCTTTAGAACTATCATAAACGTATTCTTCTTGAATCTGTATTACATCATTAAAATTGAATCTATTCACACTGAATACCTGCTTATTGGTAATGTTTAAACGTTCTTCTTTCTTTAGTGCTTTAGGTTGTTTGAAGTTCATTTTCGAATTAAATGTAATCTGCTGTGGATACCAATACCCTTCATACGGTTGGAACTGTAGAGCAGCATGATTATTAAAACTCTCTATTTTAATTCCGGTTTTTCGCTTGATGAGGAAACGAACTAATCCTATTAATTCCACATCCTCATTGTACTCTAAACTTACAAAAGCCAGTGATTCCGCATCCAGGTGAATGGTTCCTTCATACTCGAACATCAGATAAATCGGCTTCTTCGTACTAAAGTGGATGGTAATGAGTTCACGGCCGTTTACATAATTGGCCTTCCCTAAGATAAAGTTAATCTTATCAAACATAGCATTATCAAAGAAATTTAACTTGCCTATATCCTGAAAGACAGAAAGCACGTACTCGGGTCCTCCTTGTCCTGATGCATTTCCTAGATTTACACCATCCTCCTGAGAATTTGCGGGTTCTTCTGTATCATTTTCCATTTCTTCTTCCTCCATTTTCTCTTTGAGCTTATCCAGTTTCTTTCTAGATTTCTTATTGTCCACTATGCTCATATCTACTTCTACCTCATTATCATAAAACCTATGGAGTAAAAGTTGGCTCGCACTTACGGCTGAAGTATCTGAAAAATTCATGTACTGTGATTTAAATACAGCTTCATCTCTTTTGATATTTACTAGACCAGCATTTTCTATGTAATTCGTGCTGGAGAAGTAAGACTCTGAGCTAAACGGAGTACTGGAGAGGTTTTTAGAGTGTCTGGCCAGTGCTTCAGTAATATATTCCCTAGCGGTTTTAGGCATGACCAAAGCTTCGTCTAGCTGAGTATTCCACAGCGTGAGATAAACGGTTATTTCATTTTCAGTAGCAGAGAGTTGATAAAGATTTTCTTCATAACCTACTGATGTTACTGTTATAAATTCATCGTATTCATTTACACTTATGCTAAATACCCCTTTATCGTTAGCTATAGTTCCTTCTAGGCTATTTTCTATGCCTATGTGCGCAAAAGACACAGGTCGTTCTGTTCCTTTTTCTAGCACAACTCCTGTCAGAGTATAAATCTGAGCTAAACTTATAAATGGTGCCGTGAAACATAGAACAGTAATTAAAAAGGAGTGAAGTAGAGTTTTCATATCAGCTAGACGGTTTGGAAGATGAACAAGTTACAGCATCCACTATTTTTAATTGTCCGCTTTTCGTTCGTCCAGTACTTGAGTTAGCTTTAAATCTGGTTAAAAGCCGCATTA
>CAZTVP010000105.1:0-5420 GCA_964616995.1 uncultured Comamonadaceae bacterium | reverse complement strand
AGGTGTTTTAGGGATTTAGCGGTGCAAAACTTTGTTTTACGTATTTGTAAAGTCTATCATTGATAAATGAGCAGAACAGTAATCATAGGAACAGGTAGTCACATCCCTAAAAAAGTGCAGAAAAACGAAGATTTTCACCTTCATAAATTTTATTCACCAGACCAAGAAATCATTCCTGGAGACCCTAAGCAAATTACCGACAAGTTTCAGCAGATAACAGGAATAAAAGAGAGAAGATACATAGAAGAAGATCAAAGCAGTTCTGCTATAGCCACACTGGCTGCAGAAAAAGCCATTGAAGATTCAGGAATAGATAGAGAAGAAATAGACCAAATCATATTTGCACACAACTTTGGTGATGTGGTTAAACATACCATTCAGACTGATATTCTACCCGCACTGGCATCACGAGTAAAACAGAACTTGAAGATATACAATCCTAATTGCACCGCTTATGATATTTTATTTGGCTGTCCAGGCTGGATTCAAGGAATGATCCAAGCAGACGCCTTCGGGAAGGCAGGACTAGCTAAAACTACATTAGTCATAGGAGCAGAAACACTGTCTAGAGTGCTGGACATGCACGATAGAGATAGCATGATCTTCGCAGATGGGGCAGGAGCAGTTATTACCAAATATGAAGAATCAGGTGAAAGTGGCGTTTTATCCGTAGCCTCAGTAACACATTCGGTAGATGAGGCATATTACCTATTCCTTGGCAAGTCTAATTTCCCAGAATCTGATCCTAGAGTGAGGTACATAAAAATGCATGGCCGTAAAGTGTATGAATATGCACTAACACACGTACCTAAAGCCATGAAAGACTGTCTAGATAAATCTGGGGAGGATATCAATGACCTTAAGAAAATCTTTATCCATCAGGCTAATGAAAAGCTAGACTTAGCTGTCTTAAAAAGATTCTACAGACTCTATGGAATAAAGAACGTTCCAGAAGGAATAATGCCTATGAGCGTGCATGAGTTAGGCAACAGTTCGGTAGCCACAGTACCTACACTGTACGATCAGGTGAGAAAAGGTATGTATGAAGACCACCATATTCAAAAGGGAGACTTAATCATGTTCGCATCAGTAGGAGCGGGTATGAATATTAATGCTATTACTTATAGGGTGTAAACGCATTTTAAGTCTCTTCTAAGTGAAAACCCTTAGAAGATGAATTCAGCATAAGTCATGAGATTTTAAGAAAGGTTAGATTCTAATCTTGCCTAAAAAATTATGCTCATGAAATACCCAATTACCATCATCCTACTCCTGACGTTAATATTTGGAAGCTGTAAAAAAGAAGAAATGAAACCCAATAACAATTCTTCTTCAAACCAAGCCCCTAATTCATTTGAAGTAGAAACTTATTACGTAGATGCCAATACTACAGACATAGACTGGAATGCATCAGATCCGGACGGTGATGAACTCACATTTATGATCATTTTAGGGGAAGATACGCTAGAAACAGAACTTCCTATGTCTAGTGGACAAGAATATAGATTTGAGGATTTAGAATATGATTTACCTTATGAAGGACAAGTCATAGCCCAAGATCCAGGAGGACTGAGTTATGCAGCGCAGTTTGCATTCACTACTGGTGAGTTTCCGAATAATCCTCCATTAGCATTCAACCTTATATCTCCAGAAATTAGCTCAGAATTCATTTCTCTAAATCCTGAACTAGAATGGGAATCTTCTTCAGATCCAGATGGGGATAATCTGGTTTATGATGTGTTCTTAGGAACCTCAATAAATCCAACTGAATTAGTAGCAGATAACATTTCTGCAAATTCCTTTACCATTTCTGAGGCGCTGGATGCGGAAACCACTTACTATTGGAAAGTAGAAGCAGTAGATCCTTATGGAGCTACCACAGAAACTTCTGTATTTTCTTTCATTACTCACCCCACTATTCAAGCATCTTTGGTTACAGATGCGCCAGGCTGGGGGGCCAGAGGAGGTCATAAGGTATTAGAATTTGATAATAAGCTATGGGTTATAGGCGGAGAAACCTGCTGTGGAGGAAGGTTTAATGATGTTTGGTCTAGTACTGATGGACAGAATTGGGAACTAGTAACGGATAATGCACCTTGGACTGGAAGGTCTCAATTTGGAGCTACGGTGTTTGATGGTAAAATGTGGCTAACAGGTGGAAATTCATCATACACCTCTGGAAATGAATTTAATGATGTTTGGTCTAGTACAGATGGGCTAAACTGGACATTGGAAACTGATAATCCCGAGTTTGCACCGCGCTATGGAGTAGAAATGGTAACATTTAATGGTAAAATGCTAGTAATGGGTGGGAGAGATGCTCCTGTAAGTTATAGTAGACATCAAATCTGG
The DNA here is from genome assembly GCA_964616995.1 of uncultured Comamonadaceae bacterium. Classification (GTDB taxonomy): domain Bacteria; phylum Bacteroidota; class Bacteroidia; order Flavobacteriales_D; family Sanyastnellaceae; genus ASP10-05a. The sequence continues at coordinate 3,068 of CAZTVP010000105.1, read as the reverse complement.
AGCTCTGAAGACGGTGTGAATTGGGAAATGATTTATGACGATGAAGAAGCGTTTAGAATAACTGGAGCTCAATATGAGGTAGTAGATAATGTACTTTATAGGTTAGCTCATAGAGAAGATAACGTTTGGAAAACATCAGATGGAATCAACTGGGAGATGATATCAGATGACATAGGATGTGGAAGCAGGTATAATCACTCTACAGCCTATCATAACGGTGCATTCTATTTAATGAGTGGAAACGATAGTTCTATCAACGAATCTACTGAATGGCCAGATGTGTACATTTCTAACGATGGAATAACTTGGGCTAAAATAGCAGATGACGCAGGCTATTTAGGTAATGCTCAGAGCGAGTTGATTTCGTTTAACGGTCAGCTATTAATGTTAGGTGGTAACTTAGGAAATGGCGGATCCACTGCATTTGACACCATTTACTCTTTTGAATAGACGTGAAAATTTCACTAAATTTCTCGGCATGAAGAAGATAAGTTTAACCTTCATATGCGGTTTATGGATGATAATGCTGATGCTTCTTCCTGCCGAAATTTCTGGACAAAAAACTGACTTAGATAGTTTAAGAAACGTAGTACAAAATTCATCGAACAAAACAGGAAAAGCAGCTGCGCTTGAATTGCTGATATTAAATTTAGTAAGAACAGCGCCTAAAGAAAGCCTAAATTATTCAGAACAGTTAGAGGATCTGGCGGTGCAATGGGGAAACGATTCTCTTCATGCTGCTGCTATCCTAAAAAAAGGAACCGTACAAAGAGTGCTTTCAGACTATGAAGCTGCAGAAAAAACGCTTCTAGAAGCAGAGAAAAAACTGGAGATTCAAAAAAACCAAGAACTGCTGGCTGAATGTCTTTATCAAAAAGGGGCTCTTTACTGCAGAATGGATAAGAATGATATAGCTATTAAAGAATTAGACAAGGGACTGAGGCTGGCAGACCAACTCGGTAAAACTCCGATATCTGCTAAGATTTTAAACGTGATAGGTATCATACATAAACAAAACAGTAATTATGAAAAAGCCATAGAAATCTACCTTAAAAGCTTGTCTATCCATGAGCAAAATGAAAACATAAATGAAATGGCTATTTCTCATAATTCACTGGGAGTAGCTTTCATGAAGCTGGAAAGAACTGAAGGGGCTGAAGAGAATTTTAAGAAATCTCTAGAATATGCGTTGCAATGCGGAAACAAATCCATAGAGTCTTATCAATATAGAAACTTAGGTCAGCTGGCTTTAGGTAAGGGAGAATTCAATACAGCTAAAGAATTGTTTGAGAAGTCACTGGTGTTAAACCAAGAGTTCGGTCAGCCTCTAGCTATAGGTGGAATTCATGCGGATTTAGCTGATGTGAATGTAGAACTTAAAAAACTTGAAAAGGCCAAATTTCATGCAGTAGAAGCTATGAAGATTTTTAAAGAAATAGATTCTCCATCTAGTATGAATTATATGAGAGAACTTCAGAGTAGAATCTATTTCAAAGAAGGGAAATTTGAAAAATCCAGAACAGAATTGGAAAGATATTATGAAGTCAAAGACTCTTTGGAAAGTTTAGAGCTGAAAGAAACCATTGCACAGCTAGAAGAACAGTATGAAAGTGAGAAGAATGAAGCCACTATTGCAACGCAAAAACTAACCATAGAAGAAGAAAAAAGACAAAACACCTATCTGTGGGGTGGACTCGGAATTCTGTTCTTAGGAATTGGCTTCCTGTTTTATCTAAACAGGTTACTGAAAAAGAAAAAGAACCAAGAAATACAGATTTTAAAAAGAGAACAGCAGGTTCAAGCACTGAAATACATCATAGAAGGAGAAGAACGAGAGAGAAACCGAATAAGTAAAGAGCTGCATGATGGAGTGAATGGTGATCTGAGCGCATTGAAATTTAAACTGCATTCTCTTTCTGAACTGAATAATAAAATCATAGGAGAAGCCATAGATATGGTAGATCAGTCTTACGAGCAGGTGAGAGCCATAAGTCATAATCTGACACCTCCAAGCCTCGTAGATTTCGAACTAGAGCATGTGTTGAAAGATTACTGCACTAGATTGGATAAATCCACAGAAAATGTAGAAATCATTTTTAGCAGGCTTGGAGATCAGGTAAAACTGAATAAGGACACTGAAATCAACCTATTTAGAATGGTTCAGGAGCTGGTAACCAATGCACTAAAATACGCAGAGTGCTCACAGGTAATGGTGCAAATGAGCAGCCATAATTCTAGAATTCAGATTACTGTAGAGGATGATGGTAAAGGTTTTGACATAGAAACACAGAGTCAAGGACTTGGACTTAAAAATCTAAAAAGTAGAGCGGTTTACCTAGAAGCCGAGTTAGATATTTCTTCTAACTCCAGAGGTACTTCTGCCATTATAGAATTAGAGATAGATGGAAAAAATTAAACTGGCCATAACAGATGATCATGCTTTAGTGCGTGACGGGATAAAGTCATTACTATCTGGAGTAGAAGAAGTGAGTTTCATAGCTTCTTATGAAAACGGAGCGGAAACCATTTCAGGCCTTTTAAAAGAAACCCCAGATGTTTTATTTCTGGATATCAACCTGCCTGATACCAGCGGAATAGATTTGTGTAAGAAAATCAAACATGATTTTTCTGGAGTGCAGATCATAGCTCTGAGTAGCCATAGTGAACCTACCGTAGTTAAATCCATTTTAAAAGCTGGAGCGAGTGGTTATCTTTCTAAAAACACCTCTAAAACCGAAATTCTATCGGCTATTAAAGAAGTGCTATCTGATTCTACTTTTTTAAGCTCTGACATTCAGCAGCTCATCATTTCAGACTCTTTAGGCATGAAAAAACAGAGCTCAGCCATAGACAGACTAACCAAAAGAGAACAAGAAGTCTTAGAATGCATAGCAGATGAACTCACCACAGCAGAAATCTCTGAAAAACTATTTATCAGTACTAAAACTGTAGAAACACACCGCATGAATTTACTGCAAAAACTAGGAGTGAAAAACAGTGTAGGTTTAGTGAAAAAAGCCATGGAAAACGGGTTGATCTGAGCCTATCTAAGGGAATTCCCTTAGGCA
>CAZTVP010000104.1:0-7346 GCA_964616995.1 uncultured Comamonadaceae bacterium | reverse complement strand
TATTAGGATAGTAAACCGTTAAATCTCGATCTAAAATTTCATAATTAGAATTATGACTGGTGTTAATCATTTGGAAAGTTTCCAAGTTCATATTGTCTGGTAGCTCATCTTCTAACCTGATGTTAAATGCAGGAGCAGAACCTGTATTCTGGAAGTTAATGGTGTAGTACATCCAGTCATCAAAACCTGGATTCACCGTCATAGGACTTACCAGTTTATTGTTAGGGTCATAGGAGTTCACTACAGGGTAACACCAGTTTACATAGTTGTTTTCTAAATCAGGATCATCTGAAGATGCGGTACTTACGGTTATATCTACACAGATTTCATCCTCATCCGTGGCTGTGGTCAAGGTGTACATATTTAGGTTTAGCCCTTGGAAGAAATCAAAGTCCGTGATGTCGTCCATTTCATAGACAGCCATATTATCAGTAAGAAGTGTAGGCTGAGGGCCATTTAAAGCTCCTTCGATAATGGCTGGGCCTGTGATTTCTATGGTAATTTCTCCTGGTGTAGGCTCTGCGCACTCTGCACCATAGAATTGTGCGAACTCTCCTGCTACAGCCTTAAGGTGATGGTTTTGACCCGGAAAAACCCAGTCCCAAACGATAAGACCTGCTACTCCGTAGTCGTTTTCGTCTTTGCACCGCAACGCAAAGTTGACATTCAATTCATAAGGATTATCTTCATTCAGAAAGACCGTAGTATTCAAACCAGGGTCTTCACAATCAGACGTAAAGGGTAAATTATTAGTAGGTATAGAAACATCATAATCTAGGAGTTCATTTACATAAACATAACGTCCGTTAGAAAATGTAGAAGCATAATCTTGTCCTTGTCCATCCTGACCAATTTTAACAGGTATATACGCTAGTCCTTCTTCATTAAAGTCACACATCTGATCCTGATCTAGGTGCACGTATCCTTCGAATCCATTAGAGGTAGGGCAGTTGCTAGGGTTATTTACTGGGTCATTAGCTGCGCAAATGGGCATTTCTATTAATTCTGGAACGTTTGAAAAATAGATTGGGATTTCGGGTAAACAGGAAATAGGATTATCACTAATATTAGGTAAAACAACCTGTACTGGTAAGAAATTTAAACATTCTATCTGATTATCATTGATTAACCATATAAACATATTATCATGAGTCACTGGGTACTCTGTTAGATTATTAGAATTTACTTGAAGTATTGTACATGAAGGTAAAGAAGCTGGTGAAATTTGTTGAAGATCACAGTTTTCGGCATGAATAGCGAATATTCCTTGAGGTACTTCCAACGTAGAAAGAGAATTATTACTTACAAAAAGATTAGTCAGACTTTCTGGTAGAGTAGGGAGTGATGTTAGTTCATTTGAAGCACAATTCAACCAAGTTAAACCTGGTGGAAGATCAGGAAGTTCTGTCATTCCACAACCATTGATTCCCAAGGCGGTAAGTTCAGTATAGAAGCTTCCTTGATTCCCAATAGGGTTGCCAGCTAAATATAATTCTCTGAGTGAGGGTGGGAGTTCGGGTATACTTGTCAAATCACAAAAATCTATACTATATTCGATAAGATTCCCTGGAAGTTGTTGAATCGGTAATTGGGGTGTAGCCTGTCTGTAATAAAAGATTAAACTGCTAGGAAGAGCAGGGAGTGAGGTGAGACTGTTACACGATTCAATGTGTAATTCTTCTAAACTTAATGAGAAATTTGGCATATCAGTTATACTCTCACAATGGTCGAGCTCCAGCTTTTTCAAATTAGGTGGAAAGTCTGTCATGCTAAAATTCAAGTTTTCATTTGCTGTTAGTTTCAATATTTCCAATGAACTGGGTAAGGATGAAATATTCAGTATGTTATTATATCCTAGATCTATAGTGTGAATATTCGCTCCTAAAGGTAGAGGGGGGAATTGATTAATACCGTTTTGTCTAGCATCAAGGAATTCCAAATTAGTAAAGTATTGCAGACCTTCTAGACTAATGATTCCTTCTTCTGGACAAATAACATTAATGGCGTTAGCGATCTGTTCACACTGAGTATCCATCATATTCCCGTCCATACAGTTAGGAAAATTCACGGTTAACCAGTTTACGAAGTTTGGGTCTGGAATTTCTACCTGCTGGGCTTCTACATAGTTAGAGTGCGTAAAAAGAAGAATAAAAACAAGAGTAAGAGTTCTCATTGGTTTAGTTGTTTATTTAAGGTACACTTAAGGTACAGTGTTTATAGTCAGAGGGTTGCACGAGCAGGTGTGCCGTTTTATGATCAATCTACGTAGAACTGCGTATTTCAGATCATAATGTTCGTGTAGAAATTTGACCAAAATCAATAAATCAAACATGAAATACTTTTTACTGACCCTCATTTTATTTCCTTTATCACTTTTTGCGCAGCTCTTCGAACAAACTGCCGGCATTACAGGTGGAGGAGCAGCAGAAGCCATTATGGCTTATGATAACATAGTCTTAACCTCAGTAAACAATCAGTTTTTTAGGTCTGATGATGGAGGAGAATCGTTCGAACTAACATTAGTCAATGGAGAGGATATGGTAACACCTAGATGCTTCGCACGGATTAATGACGTTCTGGTTATGGGAGCTATTAACTCAGATAGAATCTACCGCAGTACGGATGATGGGTTAACATGGGAGATAGCTAACCAAGGAATGCCGCTAATATTTGGTTTTCCGGCAGCAGTGCCTATAGAAGCAGATACTCTGGATGGAGATTTTTACATGTGTGGAACTAACTTCCTCAGAAAATCTGAGGATTTGGGCTTAACATGGGAAATCATGGATATAGACGGATTAACCCTAGATGTGAGTAGCACCGGAGGAAAGATGTGGGCTACACCTGGAGGAAATCTTCATTGTACCTCTGATAATGGTGTAACTTGGGATAACGTACCAGATGAAGGGCTGTTTTTTTCGAACTCAGGAGAAGATGTATTAGAATCTGAAGGTAGAATTTTCGTAACTACCAGTTTAAGTGCAGGAAATGGTCTATATGTAAGTGATAACGGTGGACTGACTTATCAGTTAAACGGTGACTTTAGTATAGGTAACACAATCAAAAAAATTAATGATGATCTTTACTTAACGCACTTTGGAGGATTCTCTAAAAGTTCCGATAATGGTGAAACCTGGTCGAACTTGGAAGTGCCGTACAGTTTTGTAGGTTATTCTGGTGATTTCTGTTTTGATGGTAATCAAACTATCTGGTTGACTTCAGGCGAAGCACTTATCAAATATGATATTAATGATGAGAGCTATGAGACCATAGCGCTCTCTACTGGGAATGTTGGTCAAGTAACTTCTAGTGGTAATCTGTCTGCTGGAATTCAAAACGGTCAAGCTGTTATTTCTACAAATTTCGGGAATACATGGACTTCTTTGAATGAGGTCATAGGAGAGGAGGATTTTCAGGCTGTAGATGTTTTTTTAGATAATCAAGAAGTGTATGTAAGCGGAATCATTAATGCTATTAATGCAGTGGTCTATCAGTCTATGGATGGAGGTTTAACTTTTGATCAACTTATCCTTCCAGATGGTTTTAACTCAATTCTAGAAATACTGAGTGTGAACCCAGTAGTAGTGGCTGGTAACCAAGGTTTGGCAGTAAGCTTAGATAATGGGACTACATTTCAAGTAGCCGACTTAAAGTTTTTAGACGATTCCGATGCTCCTGATAACCAAATTTTTGATGAATTGGCACTAAATGATGGCGGAATATACGCTTGTGGACAAAGTGGAATGGCATATTCATTTGATAACGGAGTCTCTTGGAAGTTTATAGAAGAGACCAATGTAAAACAGTTGAATGGATGGCAAGGCAGATTAGTTAAAAACAAGCAAGAATCATTTCCTGCATTCCAGACCTATGAAAGTAGTGACGGAGGAGCATCATGGACTCCTATTACAGGAATTGAAAGCCAGTTCAGTGGCCCTTCATACATGTGGGTAAAAGAAGATACACTCTTTGTTCAAAATGATTTCACTAATGCGGCAGCTGGAGAATTCAATCATCTGACTGAAGAAGCTAGTGAGTGGTCATCTACAGAATGGATGGGTTCATTCAATGACCAGATAATATCAGCAAGTTACAGCCAACAAGGATTACTGTTAGGAACCCAAAATACCGGAGCTTGGAAAATAAGTTCTAACTCAGGAAGTACAAGTGTAAACTCCATAGATGCAAATGATGTCATGGTTTATCCAAACCCTACGAGGGGAGACTTATTTGTAAAAGGACTTTCGAGATCCCATGATAGAGTATCACTCAAAGATATTTCAGGTAAAACGGTATTAACTGTAGACAGTAAAACCAATTTTAGACAACCGTTGAAGCTTAATGAATTGCAAGCGGGAATTTACATTCTAGAGGTAGAATCACTTGGGGAAGCATTTAGTTTTAGAATCGTAAAGGAATAGCTCACTCTCTCCGTTGTGTAAAAAAAAGCCGAGTTTTTACTCGGCTTTTCTAGTTTCAAAATTTCCTAATCTCTTTAGAGGTACTTTAATGCCTCATCATAATTAGGTTCATGCGTAATATCATCTACTAGCTCAGAATGAATGACTTTCTGGCTTTCATCCAGTACCATAACACCTCTGGCAAAGAGTCCAGCCAAAGGGCCATCGGCCATTACCATGCCTTTGTCTGTTAAGCTATTGTGCTTGAAATCAGAAGTAGTCACTGCATTGTCTATTCCTTCAGCTGCGCAAAATCTGCTGAATGCAAAAGGTAAATCTCTACTGGCAAACAATAGAATAACATCTTCTCTATCTTTCATCTTAGCAGAAAAGTTCTTAAGCTGCATAGCGCATACTCCAGTATCTACACTTGGGAATACATTAAAAACTACTTTTTTACCGGCTAGGTCTTTTTCTGTTAGTTCTGATAAGTCTGTTTTAACCAGTTTTAAACCTGAGATAGTTTGTCCTACAGCTGGGAAATCTCCATGGATATTTACAGGGTCTCCCTTAAAATTAGTGGTGCTCATGTCTTTCTTCTTTTTTACTCAAATAAAAGTATTTCTAAGAGTTCATTTGTTTCATTCTGTGATAATTGATAAACCAGAATGTAAATCTTAAAAAAAAACCTCAGTTCTTCAAGAACTGAGGTTTAATCATATCATATTATCACTTGAAAGACTATCCGAATAAGCCTTTAGCTTTATCTAGGATGCTTCCGATATTTCCTCCTCCAGCTAAATCAGAAAGTGCGCTTAAATCGAAATCTTTATCTTCTTCTTTTTCAGACATAAATCTTTCCTGAAGACTAGAAATAACAGATGGCACTACTGAGTTAGCCTCAGCTTTAGCTTCTTCAGCTGCCATTCCCTTGTTTTCAAGAACTCCAGAGAACTTAGAAATCACCTCTTGGAAAAGTCCGTTAGACTCCATAGAATTTCCATTGTTAGAGAAGAGATCAGTGATTTGGTCTAATTTACCACCACCTATCATACTAGTAATACTATCTACTATAGTTCCTGCTCCTTCTTCAGCAGCGGCATTAGTGTCGTTATTACTTAGTACGTTTTCTAGCATTTTTTGGCCTAGGTGTTCCATAGCCATTTTTTTCAATTGATCTAACATGTTTTTTAGTGTTTAATTTATTTTCAAATTTAATGGCTTTATCTCAGATAAGCTCTGTGATAGACACCTTTCCTTTGACGATATATGATAGCAAAAGTCACAAGGTGTTTGGAGAGTGTGATATTTGGTTCCACTTTTGCACCGCAGCACATTATAAAATACTGACAAAATGAAAAAGTTTATCATACCACTGGCAAGTTTCATCTTTCTAATGGCATCATGTGAAGCCGAATACGAATGTAACTGCATAGACGAAGCAGGAAACGTAACCCAAGAAACAGAAATGGGAGCAGATGCAGATGATGCCTGTGCCACGGCTGGAGCAGGAGATGAAACATTGAGTTGTTCGCCTGCTTAAACTTTTATTACTCTTCTTTAAGATTTTAGGAATAAAAGCCAGTGAACTCTAATATGAAATTTGTATCTGAAAAGCCCAAACATAGGATTGTTCGAGAGGTGATTTCACATTATTATTTTCATTCTAGCGATTCCTATGAATCAAAGTTTGAATTTGCCTATTATCCACACTTTAAGCATGCTATTACATCTTATCTTAATGCTGAAATATCTTTCTATGAAGGAGGAAATGATGTTAGGGAGTCTAAATTAAATCAAGTTCAAACGATTTTTACCAGACTACATGATGGATACCGTTATGTGAAGTTGATTGGTCGGTTCCAAAAGTTAGGTGTTGTATTAAATCCTTTAGCTATAAATAGAATTCTGTGTAGTCCTAATAAAATAACTTCACATGTAGTTCGTGATTTTTATGTTGGCGAATTTGATCAATGGAATTATCTAGTAACTGAGATCTGGAATGTACCTGCAGAACAAAGGGTAGATTTATTAGATGATTTTTTTCTGAGACACATATATGATGTCACAGATTCACCGCTTTTAGAAGAAGTGGAGAGGTTAATTGAAAATCCAGAGGATTTTTCAGCATCTAGTATGTCAGTTAATTTGAATATATCAGAAAGAAGTCTGCGGAGAGTCTTTAAAGATGAAGTGGGTTTTGGGTTTGCAAGATTGAAAAAAATAGCAAGATTTAGAAAAGCTTTGGACTCATTCAATAAAAACCCAAATCAAAGATTGACCGAGTTGGCTCTAGTAGCTCAATTTTATGATCAACCTGATTTTATAAAGAATATTAGGAGTATTTCTGGTCTAAAACCAAGTGCTTTTTTTGATTCGATTCATGATCTTGGTGCTGGAACGTATTGGAGAGAGCTATAAGCAAAGTTTAAAAATCGCTGTCCGATTTTTACAAGTATGACCCTAGGATAGAACTTAGATTTGACAAAAAAAAGTCATGAAAAAGCTTGTTTTACTTATAGGTCTTATAGTTTCTCAAACAGTTATCGGCCAAACTTACAATGAAGATAAAGATAACGAGGCATGGAGTGCCTATGAGGCAGGAAACTATACTGAAGCAATTCGATTGTATAAATCCCTGATTAAAGATTACCCCAGTGAAAATGTAGCAGCAAATCAATACAATATAGCTTGTAATTATGCTCTTAACCAAACAGAAGATAGCGCATTTTATTATTTAAATCTAAGTATAGAAAGAGGCTATTGGGAAAGAGGTAATCTTATTCGATCTGATCAGGATTTAGATGTTCTAAGAAAAGATTCAAGATGGGCTGAAATTGAATCGAGCGTTAAGCTAAAAGAGGAAAATAGAGTTATGAAATTAAAAGAAGTCAACAGTCATTTTAAAAGTGGCTTAAATTTAGATGCCTTATTGGATCTAAAAGG
>CAZTVP010000103.1:2710-7351 GCA_964616995.1 uncultured Comamonadaceae bacterium | reverse complement strand
GTTCTGATGTGGCTATTCCATCAGCTATACCTCGCTCTAAACTTGAAGCTAAAAGATGAAAACTAACTGTGTTTTTATCTCCAATCTGCCTGCTAGCTGTAGCGCTAAAAAGTTGAGAGTTTAAGTACTCATCCTCTCGCTGTTCGATTTTATCTCGGTCAGCATAATTTGTAAATGAAAAATCATTCTCAGCATTTTCTATGGAAAGTGACGTTTTAAAAACCCACTTTTCATCCGCTATCTGACTACTCACTGAAAACACTCTTCTTCCGAAACTTCCTACCGCTCCAGTGATAGCGGTCTGATTGTCCCTAGAGATATAATCATTCAAATGAATACTCCCTCCTAATCCTCCTCCACCATCTTTTATACTTGAAAGTCCCGGATTAATTTGAATCAACTGACCTGAGTTTAATCTTATTCCTCTTAAATCCACTTGTCCTAAAGTGGCAGAATTGATATTTACACCATTCCAGTACACTTGTGTATGAGAAGGTGAAGTACCCCTGAAAACTGGTGAAGAAGCTCCATTTAAACCAAAGGAATTAGCCCATACCACAGTGGACTGCTCTAATGCAGCAGTCAAATCTGTTTGCGCTTGATTCCACAGACTATCAGACAAGACAACTTCCTCAGCATGAAGCTTTACGTTTTCCTGCTGATAGAATACTTGAGCGGTGTCTAGCTGGACAGACTGAGTATAAGCGGTTTTAGAGATAAAAACTGCACAAACACAACACATCAAGCTAAGGTATATATACCTGCTTCCTTTTAACAAATAAGATATCTCTTATTACTTTATAATCAGAATATTACTCTCTATTCCCGGAAAGCATTCTGCTAACTTGTTTTGGCAGGTCTTCTGACTTATTCTCTTTTAAAACACGGTCTTCCCATTCTAACTGAACAGTGACCTAGTGAATGTGTTTTATTCATTGAGAATTTCACAGCTGCGGGTACAGTTCCAGATTTACACTGGATTCCCTTTTAAAATCATGAGCTGATGACTCATTCTTCACCAAGACGGGGCAAAAGTAGTATATAATAGTGGTTTTGGTTAGAAAAAAACTACATTGCACCGCTAGCTATGATTGTACAAACCCATTTTCCGCAAAAATTATCTCCTAAGAGATACGACCAATTTCTGGCCAGTGGATGGTTCAGAGGTTCGGTTATGCTGTATAAAATGGATATCCTCTGTCTAGAAAATGACCTGTACTCTGTCATCAATATTCGTCTGAATTTAGAGAAGCACAAGCTAAAAAGAAGTCTAGCTAAAATCGAACGAAGAGCCAAAGCAAAATTCAGGGTAGAAATAGGCCCTGTAGCCATTAACTCAGAGAAAGAAGAACTTTACGAACTTCAAAAGAAAAAATTCCAAGGCTTTATCCATCAGACACTTAGAGACTTTCTCTACAGCGGTTTTAGAAACTCGGTGTTCGATACGCGAGAAATTAGTGTGTATGATGGAGATAAGTTAGTGGCATGTAGTTACTTCGATCTGGGAGAGAAAAGTTTAGCAAGCCTACTGGGCATTTACGACCCTGAATACAAGAACTATAGCTTGGGCATTTACACCATGATTGAGGAAGTGAACTTTGCTAAAGCTCATGGTTTTAAATGGTACTACCCTGGATACATACTTAATGAGGACAAGGGTTTTGAATACAAACTGCGCCTGGGAGATTATGAGTTTTATAACTCGAACAAGCGGTGGTCAAGTTTTAGTAATTACACTGCAGATGATGTTCTAGCGGTGCAATTGAATGACAAGAACCGAGAAATAGCTCATATGCTCAAGCAAACCAATTATCGATGGAAAAAATGGATGTATCCATACTTCGGGATTGGTTACATGCAAATGTGGGATGTGGAATTTATTAGGACTCCTATCCTATTTGAGCTAGAAGCAGAGGAAGATATGAAGCTATGCTTAGCTTACGACCTAGACAGCAGCGAATATCAAGTGTTCTGGTGTGAACATGCCAAAGGTCATGACCACATGATTAACATGGCGCTTAGCTCGAGCATGCAGAATAATCAGCAGATTCTGCTTCAACTGTACAAGTACAAAAAAGTCCTGCTCAAGACCAATAGCCTTTCTGAAGTTCAAGAGTTTCTTAAATGAGAGTTTCCTTTTTATGTTTTATAGTTTTAGTAGTCACTCTTTACAGCTGTAATCCAAGTCCGGATAAAGCTGAGCGACTCAAAGGCAAATGGAAAGTTGCTAAAACTAACTGTTCAGAAATCAACTGCCCTCCAGTTCTGCAAAAAGAGCTTGAAAGTATGATTTTCACCTTTAAAGAAGATGGTCTTTTATTACATTCAGACTTTTATAGAAATGGAGCTTTAGGTACTTGGAAACTGACTAGTAATCAGGATTCTCTGATATGTGAATACCTTTATCAGAGAGCGGCTTATACAGATTCCTACAGGCTTCAAGTAAAAGAAAACAAACTCATCTTGACCACTTCAGATTTTGAAATCGAAAGCGAAGTAAAACTTGAACTAAATAAACTCAAGTAATTATAATTCAATCCATTTCACATACGAATTATAAGACTCCTCTCCTTCCGAACTACTCAGTAATTTCAAGTACAAATCATTAGAAGACCTAGACACAGAATGAAACCAAGATTTGTATTTCCTAGCATTCTCTCGAATAAATTCTAAGTCAGAAACCACTTCAGGAGAAACATCCTCAGAAAATTCATCATTCGTAATTCCCAGGAGATACTTGCAAGTGAGCAAGGCATCTAAATAAGCAGAATACATTAGCTCTTCTTCACCCGAATTAACTAGCGTTTTATAGGCCAAATAATTGCACTCATCTTCACCTGTAACAGCCCTGCTGTGAAAAAACTCATGAGCATACGTGAAGTAACCACGGATTCTAGTAGCCGAATCATCATAAAGCGGCTCACCTGTAAAAGGGAAATAAATCCCTGAAATACCAAGCGTTCTTAATCCACCATAAGGTTTAGCGGCAAAAGGAAAAGTACATCCTCGTCCTTTTGTAGTGAATCGTTTAGCCTCTTCCTTCAAAAGAACATTAACCCTAGACTTCATTTCTGAATCGAGTCCTGTATCTCGTTTGAAATTATCACCTAAGCTTTCTCTAACATCGTTTGTTTTAGTTAGAAGACCTTGGTACAAGCTAGATAATTCATTATGAGAAAGACTTTCCTCAGGCTCTAAAGTCGGCTGAGCGTAATGAAATCCCCATAAGATAAAAAACCAAACTACCACACTAGTGATTCCATCTGCCAGTCTCCTTATTCCTTCTCTCCACGTTTTTGACCAACACACCTTCACTAACCGAATCAGCACTATAACCAGTAACATGATGTACATCAGCCCTCCTAAAAACGAATGAAAAAACTGAAGAATCGGAAGTTCTATTCTAAAGTAAAATGAATGATACCAGTCGTATAACCACTCGGACTGCTTAAAAAGGAAGAAAAGCACAAACACTACCAATAGGCTCGCTCCCATTCCTACATAACCTCTTTTCTTCTTGGCTACAGCTTTACCTTCCATCTCTTTATAATTCTATCATCTCCTGCGGTGCAAAACTCATTTTCTCCCACCCAACAGAACGTATTCACCGAATGCGAATGTCCCTTTAGATTCCTTCGCTCAATCTTTTCCAGCAGCTGAAAATCAGCAGCAGACCATATTTTAATGCTCTTATCTCTACTCACGCTCACAGCTATTTCTCCCGTAGAATTAAATGAAAGCCCGTAAACCGACATATTATGAATAGGAAGCTCCAGTATGTTCTTTCCATCTTTCCAAAACTTCACAAACCCATCTGCACCAGCAGTATAAACCAGCGGTTTAGTTGGATGGTAACCCACCACGTTTACACTTTTTTCTGAAGCGCTAAACCTGTTTACCTCATTGAAATAAGTAAGCTCTATTTCTCTCACTTCTCCATCTCCTCCAGAAACTAGAACCTTTTCTCCATCTTTACTTTTCACTAAGCATCTAATCTTAAAATCAGACAGCTTAAATCCACGAACTAGCGAGTAGTTGTCCAATTTCAAGAACTGAACAAACCCATCTCCACCTCCAGTAACCAATAAGTTGTGCTCTGGAATTTCCAGCACAGAATACACACCCTTTTTATGCAGTTTCAGGTTCTTTAATTCTACTTTCTCCTGAGTATCTATAACATGCATATGGCCGGAACTACAGCCCAGGTAAAGTACCCTACCATTATGATAAAAAGTATAAATACCAGCTTCAGCCTTTACGCTAAAAGGTGCTGGTTTATTTGTACTTAAACCCCAAGCACCAAGCATCCTGTCGGAACTGGCAGAATAGAGCAAATCCTCTACTCTACCCAGCTTATAGATAGGTGCTTCATGACCCTGATATTCGGAGATTAATTCTACATTCATTCTGTTTCCAAAGCTATTCAAATCACTCCATTTTACTGCACATAAACCAGTGTTAATTAAGCTGAAAATTCAGTTTTATCTCTTAGCGGAAGTCCTTATCTTTGTGTTATGATGGATTTCTACAATTCTACGCAAACCCAGGATGAACTAGATGTACTGGTTCAGGAAGTGGAAACAAGGAAAATTGTCCTGTTCAATGATGATGTCAATACGTTTGATCATGTGATTGATACCT
>CAZTVP010000103.1:0-2700 GCA_964616995.1 uncultured Comamonadaceae bacterium | reverse complement strand
AGGTAAACACCTTTGATTTCGTAATCGAATCGCTGATTAAGGTTTGTGGTCATGAGCCTATTCAGGCTGAGCAGTGCACCATTTTAGTTCATTTTAAAGGCAAATGCACGGTTAAAGAAGGAGAATATGAGGAGTTAGAACCTCTTTGCACCGCGCTTTTAGACAGAGGCCTTACTGCTGAGATTCAGTAACCTTATTTACTCTCATCACCTCCTTTCCTTTCTGGCTTATCACAAGGCTAACGCATGGTTATTTAATCGGTTTGGTTTTAGTAAGTTTGCTGCGCAAAAATTAAAAGCAATCTGAACATGTCAAAAGGAATTTACAACGTACCCTATCCTATAAATGAACCAGTACTGAGCTATGCTCCAGGTTCTCCAGAACGAGAGGAATTACAAGCCAAATACAAGGAAATGTTTAACTCTACCGTGGAAGTACCTATGTACATCGGTAGTGAATTAGTGACTACGGATAATAAAATCACTATGTCTCCTCCGCATGATCATCAGCATAGTTTAGGTCAGTTTAACTTCGGGACTAAAAAGCATGTAGAAGATGCTATAGATGCGGCATTAGCAGCTAAGCAAGCTTGGAAAGACATGCCATGGGAGCAGCGTATTTCTATCTTCTTAAAAGCGGCAGAACTTCTAGCTGGGCCATATAGAGCTAAAATGAACGCGGCTACTATGCTAGCGCAAAGCAAGAATGCATATCAAGCAGAAATAGACTCAGCTTGTGAATTAATAGACTTCTTAAGGTTTAATGCTTCTTACGTTCAAGATATTTATGGACAACAGCCAGAATCTGGAGATGGAATCTGGAATAGATTAGAGTATAGACCACTAGAAGGATTCGTGTTCTGTATCACTCCGTTTAACTTCACCGCCATAGCGGCTAACTTACCTGCTTGTGTAGCCATGATGGGGAACACTGTGGTATGGAAACCAGCTGACTCTCAAGTGTATTCTGCTCAGGTAATTATGGAATTATTTAGAGAAGCAGGATTACCAGATGGAGTAATCAATATGGTAACCGTAGATGGGCCAGAAGCTGGAGAAGTGGTATTCAATCACCCAGATTTTGCAGGTCTTCACTTTACAGGAAGTACTGCTGTATTCAGACACTTATGGAAAACCATTGGAAACAACATTAGCAAGTACAAAACTTACCCAAGAATAGTAGGAGAAACTGGAGGAAAGGACTTTATAGTAGCTCACCCATCAGCTGATCCACTAGAAGTAGCCACTGGAATTTCTCGTGGAGCTTTTGAGTTCCAAGGTCAGAAGTGTTCTGCAGCTAGTAGAGTTTATGTTCCGCAAAGTACATGGCCAGCCATCAAGGATAAGCTAATGGAAGATGTAGCTTCATTCAAAATGGGAAGCCCTGAGGATTTTGGAAACTTTATTACTGCGGTAATAGACAAGAATTCATTCGATAAGATTTCTTCATACATAGATTATGTAAAAGAACAGTCGGATGCTGAAATTATAGCTGGTGGAAACTATGACGGTTCTAAAGGTTATTTCATAGAACCTACTGTAGTAGTTACTACTAATCCTAAATTCAGAACCATGTGCGAAGAGATATTCGGGCCGGTGGTTACTATTTATGTGTATGAAGATGCTGAGTGGAGTAACATGCTCAAGTTGGTTGATGAAACTTCAGAGTATGCCTTAACTGGAGCTATTTTCTCTAAAGATAGATATGCAGTGAATGAAGCCATTAAGGCATTAGAAAACGCTGCAGGAAACTTCTACGTAAATGACAAACCTACCGGAGCAGTAGTAGGTCAGCAGCCATTTGGAGGAGCTAGAGGTTCTGGAACGAATGATAAAGCAGGAAGTTACTTAAACCTTCTG
Source organism: uncultured Comamonadaceae bacterium (assembly GCA_964616995.1). Classification (GTDB taxonomy): domain Bacteria; phylum Bacteroidota; class Bacteroidia; order Flavobacteriales_D; family Sanyastnellaceae; genus ASP10-05a. The sequence continues at coordinate 841 of CAZTVP010000103.1, read as the reverse complement.
AGATGGGTTTCTCCGAGAACCATCAAGGAAACGTTGGTACCACCTAAAGATTACAGATATCCATTTTTAGGATAATTATTTAAGACATAAAAAAAGCAGTGGAAATCCACTGCTTTTTTCTTAACTGTTATGATGATAAACTAGTGAAAGTTATGTATCCAAGAACTGATTAAAAAATTGGTTTTACTCACATTTAGGAATCCACTCTCTAAATGATGGGCAAAAGTTCTATTTAATTAGCGTATAATCGTTAGGAATACAGGAATAGAAATTCACAAATTGTAGTTAAGAAAGTAAAAAACAGAAAGCCAAGCCCATGGAGAAGCGTATGAATTCAGAAAAAAACAGGTATGTAGCTAAAACCTTAAAAGGCATGGAACCTCTGGTAGCTCAAGAGTTAGAAACCTTAGGAGCAGTAGGAATTCAAGAGAAAAGAAGAGCTGTTTACTTCGAAGGAGACTTGAAATTACTATACCGAGCTAATCTAGAACTGCGCTGCGCTGTATCTGTGTTGAAACCACTTTTTTGGTTCAGAGCGCATAAAGAAAGCGTACTCTACAAGCAGATGGCCAAGTTCGACTGGATGAGCATAATGGATGTTGACCAGACCTTCGCCATTACTGCATCAGTTCATTCTCCGTTTTTTAATCACTCTAAATATCTGGCGTTAAAGGCTAAAGATGCCATAGTAGATATGTTTAGAGAGCACCTTGGCCGTAGACCGAACATAGACCCGATTCATCCAGACATTAAGATTAACATTCATGTGAATCAGGCTGACTTTGACATTTCACTGGATAGTTCTGGAGACGGACTTCATAAGCGTGGCTACCGACAGCCT
>CAZTVP010000102.1:0-7393 GCA_964616995.1 uncultured Comamonadaceae bacterium | reverse complement strand
AGTACGTAGATACACTCGCATTTTCACGGGAGCTTTTAAAAGACAACATTCTTCTTGAAAAAGGCCAGTTGTACCAGTCCAGAGTAGTAGCCAATACCTATAGGAAGCTCAGAAACCTTCAGGTGTTTAACTATATAAATATCCAGTTTGAAGAGGTAGATGTAAGAGGAGTATTTCATGTGCTTAAGTGTCATGTTTACTTGAATACAGGTAAATCTCAGTCCACTAATTTTGAACTTACAGGAACACACAGAGATGGAATATGGGGGGCTAGCTTAAACTCGGCTTATACGCATAATAACATATTTGGTGGTGCAGAAAACTTTAATGCCAACTTTCAACTTGGAGTAGAAGCCATTAGGCCAGTTAATGATGTGAGTAATGAGGAAGACGCAACAGATAATCTGAATAACAATCTCAGGTTGAACTCATTTGTATTCGGGCCTGAGTTAAAACTGAGTTTACATAAGCTGGCGTTTTTACCTAAGCTCAGTAAGCGATTTAAAGCTCCAGTAACAGAGATATCAGGAATTTATAATTATCAGATTCGTCCAGATTTTGAGCGTTCTCTGGTGAAGTTAAACTTCGGTTGGAAGTTTAGGGAATCTAGCAAGAGTTCTATTTTCATTTCGCCTTTTGACTGGAGTATAATAGGAATAACCAAGTCAGATGAATTCGAAGAGCGGTTAAACGAAATAAATGATCTCTTCCTTATCAATTCCTACAGAGACCACTTCATACCTTCTTTCTTAACAGGAAACTGGGAGTTCAGTAATCAGCAGCAGGGATTCCAAAGAAAATACACCTATAACCGATTTGGTTTTGAGTCTGTAGGATTGAATTTCAGACTTGGTTATGATTTGTTCAGTAATCAAGAGTTGGATGAAAATGGAAGTTATTCCATCCAAGGAATTCGTTTTGCGCAGTACTTAAAATTTGAAAATGATTTTAGACACTACCAGAATTTCTCTAAGAACCATGGAGTAGTGAGTAGAGTAGAATTCGGTTATGCCATTCCTTATGGAAATAGCAAGGTACTTCCGTTTGAGAAAAACTTCTTTGCGGGAGGAGCTAACGGTGTGAGAGCTTGGCAGGCGCGTACGCTTGGCCCGGGTTCGTATAGAGATTCCACTGCGCTCATCACTTTTAACAATCTAGGAGAGGTAAGGCTTACAGCCAGTTCAGAATACAGATTTGATTTGACGAATATTTTAGAAGGAGCACTGTTCATAGACGCAGGAAACGTGTGGCTTGTGGAAGACGAAGACAACAAAACGGGAAGTGAATTCAGAAGTGATTTCTTAAGTCAATTGGCTTTAGGTGGTGGAGTAGGATTTAGGTTTGACTTTGAGTTTTTTCTCATACGACTGGATGCTGGTTTTAAGTTAAAAGACCCTTCATTAGCCGCTGGAGAACGCTGGTTCTGGCAGGATAAACCAAGCTATGAGGCCTACCTAGAAGACCTCAGAACGCAAGGCCTCACCACCCAAGACAGGTATAACTTCCTACCCAACCTGAATCTAGGAATCGGTTATCCTTTTTAATAAAAATTTCAAAGAGCATTCGAAGAAAAGCCGTGCGGTGGGTGTCAACAAAAAGTGCGAAATTTTTTGACGCTAGATGCTTTGGCGATTGAGCTTCAAATCGATTTAAAATTTCATGTAAACCTAAATCATAGGGCAAGGATTCTAAGGAGAGAAATTTGTTTTTTGTTGGCTCCTTTTTGGTTACTGGTTGCTGAGCGTCAGTCGAAGTATGGAGAAGCAAAAAGTAATAAACACCTCAACTTGATACTACCTTATCACGTCTTGGGTTAATATATGAATGATTTATAGCGTAATACGTTTTACTGTTCTTAGTTTATTCTATGAAAAACAGCATTGTTCATTGTGGCTTGTATCTGGTTTTAAGTCCTAATCATAAGCCTTATACCAAGCAAACTTATCCTTAATAATCGTATCCTTTTTAGTTCTGATAAAGTCTAAGAAGCGCTGCGCTACTGGAGAAAGCTCCTTTCCTTTCAACCACACGAGTCTCCAGTAGAACACTATGGGAAGCTCAGGCCGGTTTATAATTTCTAACTCCTTGTTATTCAGCTCATTTTCCACACCTATCAGCGGAAGAATAGAATCTCCCAATCCAGCTATTACCGCTTGCTTTACAGCTTCATTAGAAGTTAATTCCATACGATAAGCATCTTTTAGGTTGTCTTTAAAATAACCTAACATGGCATCTCTGGTAGCAGAACCTTTTTCTCTTACGATTAATCTTTGATGGGTGCTAAGAGGAGAAGAAAGGAGGTACAATTTATTCTCTATAAGTAGTTCTTCTTCTACAGGAATATCTTTAGGAACTGTGGAGATGAATGCAAAGTCAATTTCATTCTTTACCAGACTTTCTACTACTAGCTGTTTGTTCTTTACATCCAGCTGAAGGTCTATTCCCTCATGCTCTAGCATAAACGGAGAAAGAAAATGAGGAATTACATATTTACCTGTACTAGAAGAGGAGATTTTTAATTTTCCAGATAAGATTCCCATGTGCAAATTCATCTCATACTGAAGCTTATCTGTTTCTTCCAGCACTTTATCAGCTATTTCTTTAACTCGTTTCCCAAAGTCCGTTACATAAATCTGCCTGCCTATCACCTCAGTTAGCGGAATATCGAATTGATTCTGGAAATTCTTTAATTGAATGGAAGCCGCAGGCTGAGTCATGTGTAAAATTTCTGAAGCTTTCGTGATACTTTTCACCTCGGCTATCACTGAAAATATCTTTAACTGGTGCAGTGTATATTTCATAAAGAATAATTATGTTTTTCATGATAAATATAAATGAAAATATATCAATAGTGCAAGTTATTTTTGTTCTAGATTAGTATTTGAATCTGCGGTATTCAAACGTGAAAGGCAGAGATCCACTTAATCAATCGTAAAATTTGGTTAGTAGGATACTAGATATACTCGGTTAAAGATTATGGTTATTTCTATCTAGTATTCGTTTAAGGTTGACTGAGCTCTGGGGTAATTTCCAGAGCTTTTTCTTTGTACTAAATCTTCCTATTGCACCGCGTTAAACTCTCCTTACATTAGCCTCATGAAATTACACGCAGTCAATCACGGAAATTTTAAATTAGACGGAGGAGCCATGTTCGGAGTAGTGCCTAAGTCCATTTGGAGTAGAACTAACCCGGCAGATAGTAATAATATGTGCTCATGGGCCATGCGTTCCTTGCTCATAGAAGACGGAAATAGACTCATGCTGATAGACTGCGGAATGGGAAACAAGCAGTCAGAAAAATTCTTCGGTTACTATTATCTCCATGGAGATGACAGCTTGGATAAAGGGCTGAACCAACTTGGGTTCCACCGAGATGATATTACGGATGTTTTTCTTACTCACCTGCATTTTGACCATTGTGGTGGAGCCATAGAGCGAGAAGGAGAGCTATACAAACCGGCCTTTAAAAACGCCAAGTACTGGAGTAATGACCTCCACTGGAAATGGGCTATAGAGCCCAATAGGAGAGAACGCGCTTCATTCTTATCTGAGAATATTCTGCCTATCCAAGAAAGTGATCAGCTAAATATGATAGAAAAAACAGGTAGGTTCAGTGCTTCACCATTTTCAGGAATAGAGATTTTTTGGGCAGATGGACATACGGAGGCTCAAATGATTCCTATCATTTCTTACAAGGAAAAGAAGGTAGCTTTTATGGCAGATTTACTTCCTAGTACAGGACATATTCCGCTGCCTTACGTGATGGGTTATGATACGCGTCCCTTGCTCACGTTAGATGAAAAAGAGCTTTTTTTAACCAAAGCAGCTGATGAAGAAATGGTGCTGTTCTTAGAACACGATTCTGTAAACCAGTGTTGTACAGTAAAGCATACTGAAAAGGGAGTGAGGTTAGATCAAGCGTTCAAGCTCAGCGAGTTGTAACCAGCACTAAACTCTTAGTGCTATGAAAGACCTCTACAGATCCTTTTCACCATTCCCGGGCCTTCATATACAAATCCACTATACACTTGCACTAAATCCGCTCCAGCATCTAGCTTAGCTTGTGCGTCCAGAGCGGTGCAAATTCCTCCTACACCTACGATAGGAAAACTGCCACTTGACTTCTGCTTAATGTACCGAATTACTTCTGTACTTCTGTTAGCCACGGGTTTTCCGCTAAGACCCCCGTTTCCGATTTTCTCTATTTCGCTAGCATCTGTTTGTAAGCCTTCCCTAGAGATAGTCGTATTGGTGGCTATGAGCCCATCTAGTTTAGTCAGTTGAACTATTTCTATGATATCATCTAGCTGTTCTTCAGTAAGGTCTGGAGCTATTTTCAGCAGAATAGGTTTACGCTGAGGTTTCTCATCATTTAGCTTTTGCACCGCAGATAAAAGCTTAGTGAGCGGTTCTTTTTCTTGAAGTTCTCTTAATCCAGGAGTATTAGGGCTGCTCACATTTACCACGAAGTAATCTACATGAGGAAATAGTCCGTTAAAACAAGCCACATAATCGTCCAATGCATTTTCATTAGGGGTGACTTTGTTCTTGCCTATGTTTCCACCTACTATGATGTGTTCTGGAACTTTTTTTAGGTTTTCTATTAGTGCGTCTAGTCCATGATTATTGAATCCCATTCTGTTAATGAGCCCTTTGTCTTTAGGCAGTCTAAATAGTCTAGGCTGTGGATTTCCAGCTTGAGGTTTAGGAGTAACTGTCCCCACCTCTATAAACCCAAAACCCAAAGAAGACATTTCTTGAATCACCTCTCCATTTTTGTCTAATCCAGCAGCTAAGCCCACAGGGTTAGGAAACTTAATTCCGAAAAGTTCCTTCGAAAGGTCTTTTCTTTTTACGCCATACAAGGATTTTAAGAGGCTGTTTACGCCTGGAATCTTACAGGTGAATTTCAGTAGTCCAAGGGTAATATTATGAGCTTTCTCAGGAGAAAAAGTGAAAAGAATAGGTCTCAGGATGGATTTATACATGAGGCTATAAATGAAGGTTTCTTAGCTCCCACAAAGGTAATTTCTCTTGCCTCTTGAACCTGATTGAACTAAGGATTAGTTATTAACTCAGAGAGCTTTTTGTTAGCAGATTCCCAAGAGTAGTTTTCCAAGATGAAAGCTCGTGCTTTCGCACCCATTTCTTCTCTTGCTTTTTCGTCTCCCAGTAAATGCATCACTAGACTTACCAAATGCTCGGTATTTTCATACACATATAGGTGCTCATTAGGTATGGCATGTAGCGCATTATTAGCCAGTGAAGTAGTGATGCATGGGAGCTCCATGCTCATGGCTTCTAGGAGTTTGTTTTGTAGGCCAGTTCCTTGTCTCATAGGAGCTATGTAAATGTGAGAAGAATTAAATTCGTCTCTCATATCTTCTACCCATCCTGTAACTCGGATTCTCTTTTCAGCCAGAGAAAGCAGCTCTGATGAAGGAGAAGCTCCAGCCAGAGTGAGGGTGATGTCAGAATCTATCTTCCACAGTGCGGGCATGACTTCTTGAGCTAAGAAAAAGGCCGCATCTTGATTAGGCAAGTAGCCCATGTTTCCTGTAAATAGTAGGTCTGTTTTCTTCTCTCCTTCTTGGTTAGAAGAAAAATAATCGAAGTCCACACCGTTAGGAATTACTTGGATATCATCACGTTTTTCGTGGTAGATAAGTCGCTTATCCTGCTCAGAAATAATGGTATGATGTTCAAAGTAGTCAAAAATCAAATGCTCGTATGAGATCAACCGTTTGGCTTCTTCTTTTACTAGAAACTTCCTGAGGCCTCGGCTTTTTTTAATCCTACGGCTGTAGTTTTTGTTCAGCGCGTCCATATAGTCCAGCGTCTTAGGAACTTCATGAAAATGCTTCACATACTCGCTGGTTCTTATCAGCTGCGCAAAGATGTGATCAGGAGCCGACTCCTGAATGACCGTTTTTATTTTCTCTGCTATGCTTTTCTGGTAGAAGAAATGCACCTGAAAAGGTTTGGAGCTGAAAAGCGCATATGCCAATCTAAAAAGCTGTTTAATTCTATTGAGTTTAAAGACATGTAACTCTGAGCAGATAGAATGCACCGCTGCTAACTCATCCTCAGTGGGATTCTTGTCTGTTAGGCAGCACAGCGTTACTTCCATGTGCTTGTGAAGATGAGCTAACTGGTGATATGCTCTTAGTTTGTCCCCTTTTTCTAGAGGATAAGGAAACCTACTCAGTATAACTAACACCTTCATTTTATGCCTCCACTAACTTTTGGTAGAACCTTAATAAATCAGCTGTGAGTCGGTCATTATCGAAATTCTCCTGAACGAAATTTCTAGCATTGAGCGCATTTTCATTCAAGGTTTCAGGCTGGTCATAAAACCGCTGAATATGATTGATGAAATCCTCCTTAGTATCTGCTATGTGAATGTCTTTATTCTTTTCGTAATCTATGCCTTCAGCTCCCATGGTGGTGCTTAGCACTGTTTTGCCAAGCGCCAAGCCTTCTATGATTTTAACTCGCATACCTCCAGCAGATAGGATAGGTACGAGCATGATGCTCTTGGTATTCATAAAGTCCTGTGCACTTTCTACCTCACCCACTATTTCTATTCCAGGATAGTTGGTAGCGTTAATCTCCGAGGGGATTTTTCTTCCAGCTATGTAGAAGGTAAGCTTAGGGAATTTCTTATGAATAGCCGGCCACACAGCTTCTAAGAACCAAGTAACACCTTCTAAATTAGGAGGCCATTCTAAAGAACCTAAGTGAAAAATAGAGAGCTCTTCAGGAGGAGGCGCAAACTGATATTCTTCTGTCTTTATCCCAAACGGAACATTAATGAGTTTGTCTGCTTCCACTCCGAGCTTCTCGTACTTGGCATAATCATCCTTAGAAATAGAAACGATTCCATGCATTCGCTTAATGATTTCTCTCTCGTAATTTTCCAGCTTTTTAGCCAGATGATTTAAGTAAAATTTCTTAGGAACGTTTTTAGTTCCATCAGCCAGTCTCTTCCAGATGAGGTATTCTAAGTTATGGCTGCGCAAAACACATTTTGCACGGTCAAATCTTCTAGCCGTAGATAAGTAAGGAGTCATAAAAAGACTTTCAAACTGTATGATGTCGAATTTATGGCGCTGCAATAAGCGCTTCAGCCTCATATCAAAATCAGGAGAAAAGAACCTGCTGATGTTATAACTATCTTGAGTAAGAAGGTTAGAAAAAGCATCTACTATGTTTACTCGAGTGTCCACGTAGATTCCTTCAAATTCGGTGTCTTCTATATATTCAGGGTCAAGCTTATTTTTTAAGTAGGGATGCTTCGGAGTGTGAATGCTTAGGATTTTCACCTCGTGCCCATGCTCCAGAAATCCAGAAGTGAGCGCATCCATAGCTAGGCAGCCACCATCTATGGATG
>CAZTVP010000101.1:0-7452 GCA_964616995.1 uncultured Comamonadaceae bacterium | reverse complement strand
AACTATTCTGACGAGACTCTATTTCTACTTATGACAACCTCCCTAACAATTAACCCAACCAAAACCCCATACTCCAGCCATAAGAAAATTGGCTTTTCAGAAATAGTACCATTCAAGTAAGAGGAGTACGACAGAAAAGCTAGAAACGTCCACCAAAGCGGATACTTTATCTTAGTGAAGAGTGAAATACCGAAAGGGATTAACACATACCACGGATGAACTGTAGTACTCATGAGCAGATAAAATGTGCTTATGATTAATAGTCTTAAGGGAAATTCTAAAGGAATAATTCTCTTAGGAGTAAAACTCAATATTCCAATAAGGACTGTGGTAATAACTGCCATCACAGGACCAGCGGTCTGAATAATATCCCAACCTACCACTAATTCACCTATCCATTTGACGATGTAGAAAATACTAGCATTGAATTCAAAACTCTGAAAATATAAATCTATGCTGCTCCACATTTTTAGTGCTACATCTGGACTAAAGAATGGTAAAAAACTGACTAAAAATACTCCTCCAGCCACTAGTCCATACCTAACACTTTTAGCCCAACCAAAATGAGGAATTAACAGCGGTAAAAACATAACAGGAAGTAGTTTAATACTGACGGCTACTCCCAAAAACACAGCACTCAGCCACCATTTTCTATGGAAATATAGTACGGCTAACAAGACAAACGTTAGCATAATCACTTCGAAATGAAGATTCCCTATTCCTTCTAGTATCACCAATGGATTCAATGCCCACAAAGCAAATTTGGAGGAGGACAAATCCCATTGCGCAGCGAACTTAAACAGTATGAATAAACCTAGAAACTCAGTTAAGAAAAATAGGATTTTAAGCGTGAGTAGCCTACCGTAAACAGAATCTGAAAACACTCCTGATAGTGTAAAATATAGCTGATTTACAGGAGGATAGACAGTGAAATAATCAGGGGAATTCATATAGTCATACAGTTCCTGAGATAACGAATTATGGAACTCACCTTCATCTATCAAGTCTGAAGGCAAATGCTCATACACATTTAGTCCGGAAAGAGTCACTTCTCCATCCCATAAAAACCGATGGTAATCATCTGATAGTGTGGGCGGTGCAAACACCCAAAACAATCTCAAAACCACCGCCAAAATAAAAACCTGTTTCACTTCGAACTCTTCTATGATGAGCAGATAAAGCCAGAAAAGTCCTGTAATTAGTCCGAGTAGCAGATAAAAATCCTCTCGAGCGGTTATGAAAATCAGCACATTCGCCAAAAGTGTTAAGAACACCACTCCTACACGCCAAAATGAACTCAGAGTTCCCATGAAAGGTAAATTATGACATTTGGGTGTGTTTTACCGAGTAGAAACTTACGAGTCCAAATCCTACCGTAAGCATCACATGAAATGGCATTAACCCATAATCTTCTAGATGTATAGCATAACCTATAGCTCCTAAGAAATAGAGCGTAATGAGCACTTCTACCACAGTCAGTGGGTTGATTTTGAAGGCTCTGTATTTTTTATTCACCCAAGTTCCAGACTGCTCCTGCAGCGCGAACTTAGGAGTTCTTACGAAAGGTGTCTTTCTACCAATATAACCCTCTATAACCGCTATACTATTATGCAGTGAAAGCCCCATACTTACTGATAAAAAGAGTGGGAAACGGTACAGAAATTTCAGAAAGCTCTTGATACCGCCAGATTCCACATGACTCATGCTTAACCAATAGAAGTAGCTAAGTATGATGAAACTGGAAACGAAAACGCTGGCCATTTTAAAAATGGAGTCATATCCGTCAAAATTGTGCTTGATGAGTAGGATAGGAACACTCAGAATAGCTGTGCAAAAAATGCATATAAATACGAAACTATTCAATAGATGGAACGCAGCGTGGAGCTTGGTTTTCCAGTCGAGCTGCGGAGTTTTCATCACCCGTGGAAGATTCTTAACTGCGCACTCAGCGGCTCCTTTCGTCCATCTAAACTGTTGACTTTTGAGAGAGTTCATTTCTGCTGGAAGCTCGGCTGGAGATAGAACATCCTCTAGATATGTGAATTTCCATCCTTTTAACTGAGCTCTGTAGCTTAGGTCTAAATCCTCAGTGATGGTATCACTCTGCCAGCCTCCAGCATCTTCTATGCAGGATTTTCTCCAGACTCCAGCTGTTCCATTAAAATTAATGAAATGACCGAGTGTGTTTCTACCGACTTGTTCTACTGTAAAATGAGCATCCAGAGCAAATGCCTGTAGCTTGGTCAAGAAACTGTAATTCTTATTCAGATGTTGCCATCTGGTTTGTACCACACCTACTTTATCACTGGCATAAAAGTGAGGAATAGTCTTTCTGAGAAATAGCGGATCAGGCACGAAATCGGCATCGAAAATAGCTATGAATTCTCCCTTCACATCTTGCATTCCGTAAGCCAAAGCACCCGCTTTGTAGCCTTTTCTCTCAGGGCGTTTTACGTGAGAGATATCAAATCCTGCTTGTTTTAGAGCTTCTATTTTCTTAGCTGCCACCTCGAAAGATTCATCAGTAGAATCATCAAGCACCTGAATCTCCATTTTGTCTAAATCATAATCTAACTTAGAAATAGATTCTAGCAGTCTTTCTACCACATAGAGCTCATTGTATAGAGGAAGCTGGATGGTTACATGCGGCCATTCTTTACCTTCCATGCTACAGCAAGCTTCTTTAATGGCTTTCCTCTGTTTACTGTAAGCCAGTGCCAGACTGAGCTGCATAATGCTATACCCAAAAATGAATAGCAAGAAAAAAGCGTAAAGTATGATGAGTATTAACTCCAAAACTAGCGGTACTTGATTAAGGTATAGATGATTTTACAACCCGCTAAAATAGTTCCTTTCAGCGTGCCTGTGATTTTAGAAACTCCTACTCGCTTTCTATACTTGGCAGGGAATTCTAAGAATGGAATTTTTTGCTGCGCAATTTTAATCTGCATTTCTACCGTCCATCCAAAGTCTTTATCCTTCATTTCTAAAGCATTAAGTGTACTTAGTCTAATAGCTCTAAATGGCCCTAAGTCTGAGAAACGAACACCGTAGAACAGTTTTAGGAGTCCAGTAGCTAGCCAATTTCCGAAAAGCTGCTGAGGCATCATAGCTCCTTTTTCTCGCTGACCTAACGCTCTAGAACCAATGGTAAAATCTACTTTTCCATTTATGATTGGACGTACAAGCTGCTCGATTTCTTCTCCATGGTCAGAGTAATCAGCATCCATAAAAACGACTATTTCTGGTGCAGGAGAAAATTCATTGGTGAATTGGATTCCTCTTAAACAAGCAGCACCATATCCCTGGTGAGTTTCGTCTATGACGGTTCCTCCAGCTTTGAGTGCGGCTGCTACAGTATTATCCGTAGAATTATTATTCACCACTATAACATTCCGAATTAAACTTCGGTCTATGTCTTTTAAAACCAGCGGAATGCTTTCTTCTTCATTAAAAGCAGGAATGATAACGTCTATGTTCACTTAGCAGGGTAAAATGTAAAACTCGATTTGACTAGGCTGGTACAGTCTGGTACTGCTCTAACCCTACTTTTAGACATTCGAGAGCTTTTTTCAGGTCAGCCTCATTCAGCACGTAGGCTATTCTCACCTGATTTTTACCTAATCCCTTTGTACTATAAAATCCGGCAGCTGGAGCCATCATAATCGTCTGGTCATTGTGAGAAAAATCCTCTAGCATCCACTGGCAGAAATGCTCAGCATTTTCTATAGGTAGCTGCGCAATACAGTAAAATGCTCCCTTCGGCATGGGACATTTTACTCCTGGAATCTCATTCAGTCCATTTACTAGGGTATTTCTTCTATTTAGGTAGTCTTCTTTTACCTGTTCAAAGTAAGACTGAGGTGTGCTTAATGCCGCTTCTCCAGCTACTTGTCCATACGTAGGAGGGGAAAGCCTAGCTTGTGCAAATTTCAGAATCGTTTCATGTAGTTCAGTATTTCGTGTGACTACGCATCCCACCCTTGCACCGCACATACTATAACGCTTGCTTACAGAATCTATCATTATAGCATTCTTCTCAAGCCCTTCTAGATTCATCACTGAGTAATGTTCTAGTCCATCATAGGCAAACTCTCTGTACACCTCATCTGCTATGAGAAATAAATCATGCTTGATTACGATTTCTCTGAGCTGTTCTAATTCCTCTCTGGAATATAAATATCCAGTAGGATTTCCAGGATTACAGATGAGGATCGCCTTAGTCTTTTCAGTAATTTTTTCTTCGAAAGCAGAAATAGGAGGCAGTGCAAATCCTGATTCTATATCTGCTGTAATCGGCACCACGTTAACTCCAGCACTCACCCCGAAACCATTGTAATTCGCATAAAAAGGTTCTGGAATAATTATCTCATCTCCAGCATCCATACAGCTCATCATGGTAAAGGTAAGTGCCTCAGAACCTCCTGTGGTTACTAGGACATTATCAGTTTCTAAATCTATTCCTACTGAACTATAGTATTTCACGAGGCCTTCTCTGTATGATAAAATCCCAGCACTGTTAGAGTATGCCACTATATCCATTTCTAAGGACTTGATTTTCTCTCTGGCTACTTCAGGAGTTTTTATATCTGGCTGACCTATATTGAGGTGAAAAACAGTTTTACCTTGGCTCTTAGCCTTATCTGCATACGGAACTAACTTTCGGATTGGAGAAGCAGGCATCACTTGGCCCTTTTGTGAAATATTTGGCATTTTGATTTGAATTAGGGAGTGCAAATATACCCTAGGGAGTTATTTTAGCCAATGAAAAAGTACGCTGTCCACTATGAATCCAATACTGGCTTTTTTAAAGACAACACGGCCTATTAATCTTCTGATTATAGCTGTTACCATGTACTTTATGCGCTGGTTTGTGGTCGGAGGTTATCTAGAACATTTATCCCGACACTCGGCTTTTCCTGGTTTTTCCTTACAAATTGAAACTGTAAGTGATTTACACTTTTTTCTTCTCACATTGATAATGGTATTACTAGCAGCCTCTGGGAATCTCATAAATGATTACTTCGATGTGAAGGTGGATAGAATAAATAAACCTGATAGAATAACCATAGATAGAGGACTTAAAAGAAGAGTAGCCATCGTAGCTCATCACTCTATGAACATCTTAGCTGTAACACTCGGAATCTATCTTGGATGGGCAGAGAAGATTTGGTTCTACGCTTTTACACCTGTATTGATAGCTAGCTTACTTTGGATTTATTCATATCATCTTAAGAAGACTTTTTTACTTGGAAATATTATAGTTTCGCTCCTAGTTAGCATAGTTCCTATTTGGGCCACTTACGATATTTTAAATACTCCATATCTCATTTCCGATTCTGCCGAATTAAACTCATTTCCTGTTTCTGATTTTTTCATTTTAATAGCAATAATAGTGTTATGCTACACTATTCAAGCTTATGTCATTTCTTTATTCAGAGAGATCGCAAAAGATGCTGAAGATGTGCAGGGAGATAAGGAATTTGGCTACAGAACTATGCCCATAGTTTGGGGATGGGACAAAACTAGATCCATTGTATTTTTCAGTATGATAGTTTGGTGGTGTGCATTAGCGGTTTTCACCTACTATCTCATAGTTAGTTTTATACCTATTTGGGGATTTTTGTTTGGAATCTTGGTTTTGATTCCTTTTGGCATAGCTGCTGCAAGTATTCGATTTAAGAACATAAAAAAAGCCCACTTTACGCGGGCTAGTTTTTGGTTAAAGGTAACGTTGGGAGCAGGCCTTCTTTATGCTTTGGTTATACCACATCAGATGGGCTACTTCCTATATCATTATTTCCATTAAGAAACTTCAAGTCCGATCAATAAAACATCATCTACTTGGTCATAACCATTCTTCCATGTGAGGAAGCTTTCTTTTATAACTGCGTATTGAGTTTTCATAGGTTTATCCTGCATTTTAGTTATAATATCCAGCAGTCCTTTCTGCTTTAGTTTCTTGGCTCTTGGGCCTCCAAACTGATCTGGATAACCATCACTCCAAATGTACATTCTATCTCCTGGTTCTAACTGAAATTCTTGAAGAGTGAATTCTTTCAGCGGTTCATCCTCATAGGAACCTCCTATACTTTGTCTATCACCATTTAAAATGAAATGTTCATTTCCTCTATAAATAGCCAAAGGTCTTCTGGCACCTGAATATCTTATTTTTCTGGTCTTTCTGTCTAGTTCTATAATTCCTAAATCCATACCATCTTTTACACCGTATTCCTTATTCTTATTCAGTGTATTTTCTATTTCAAGCTCTAAATGATTTAATGCTTTAGCTGGATTATCTATGTCCTCTCTGTTACTGATTTCCTTTAGTACAGACAATCCAATAAGAGAGATAAATGCTCCCGGTACTCCGTGTCCTGTACAATCTGCTCCTACTATAACCAGCTTATCTCCGAACTCTTTCACCCAGTAGAAATCTCCACTTACTATATCTCTCGGTCTAAAGAAAACAAAAGATTCGGGTAGGTGCTCCTTCAGCTCATCATTAGATGGAATTAAAGCGGACTGAATATGCTTGGCGTAGTTAATACTATCTGTAATGTCTTTGTTCTTTTCTTCCAGCAGTTCGTTTTGACTCACTACCTCGGCCGTTCTAGCAGCAAGCTCAGCCTCTAGGTATTCTTGTCTTTCTATGAGCTGCTGTTCTCTCCAGTGGATAAAGAATCTTATTAGAGCTATGGATAAAACCAGTGCGGTTACTATAAACCATGGCTGAAACCAGAAAGGCTGACCTATGGTGATAGGAAGTTCTGCTACGGTATCACCTCCAATTCCATCAGAATTATAGGCTTTCACTTTAAACACATATTCACCTGGTGACGGTTTAAATGTTACGCTATTTACTGAAGTAAACTCTCCCCAAGTTTCATCATATCCTTCCAGGTAATACTTGTACATTACCTTGTCTGCATTCTTCAGGCTAATTCCACTAAAATTAATCTCTATTTTATGCTGACCGTATCCTAATGCTGTCAATGAGGTGGCCGTGGTAGTGCTATCAGAAATGCTTAGTTCAGTAAAAACTACTGTGGGTTCTACCTCATTTTCCGTATCTCGGTCTGGATAGTATTTAACTATACCATCATTAGATCCAAACCACAGATTTCCATCTTTATCTTCTGCTATAGCACTGGAGAAATCTTGGGTGATTCCTTTCTCTTTGTCGTAGATGAACACTACGTTAGTCTCAGGGTCTATCTTAGAAAGTCCATCTCTGTGAGTCACCCATATTTTTCCATTCTTATCACATTTAATTCCGTACGTGGCGCTAGAAAGAAGTCCTTCTTTCTTTTTATAACTAAGAATTTCTTCACCGACCTTAATAACTCCTTGAGTACTAGTAGCTACCCAAAGCGTTCCGTTCTTTTCCTCAGCTATACCTACAGACTCAATTAGAGTTCCTTGGCTTTCACTGATTTTTTTGAATTTGAT
>CAZTVP010000100.1:0-7505 GCA_964616995.1 uncultured Comamonadaceae bacterium | reverse complement strand
ATGAAACCTTGGAGCATAGCTAAACGTAGAACAGTTTAACTATCAAACTACAAGGCCATGAGACTAAACCTGTATGTATTATTAGCTTCTCTCCTATTTTCACTTTCGCTCTCTGCTCAAGAATCTGCAGAATGTGCCAGTCATATTGTGACAGAACGCGAGCTTGAAGAAAACCAATTCTTCCGGCGTAGGCTTTTCAATTTAGAAAGAAGATTAATCAGACATCATGAAGAAGGACATGAGCCCCGCTCTAACGATATTCTAGTAGTTCCCACTGTAGTTCACGTAATTCATACTGGTGAAGCAGTAGGTTCAGGAACGAATATATCTGATATTCAAATCCAAAGTGCTATAACCGCTCTCAATGAAGATTTCAGAAAAATGACTGGAACTAATGGAGATGGTGAAGGAGTAGATGTAGGCATAGAATTCTGTCTAGCCCTAAGAGACCCTAATGGAAACAGCACAAATGGAATAGTGCGTGTAGATGGTTCTGTAGTAGAAGACTATGCAGAACAAGGTATAGGTGTAGGACAAGGTGAAGGTGCGGATGAAGTAGAAGTAAAGTCACTTTCAGTGTGGCCCAGAGAAGATTACCTGAACATTTGGCTTGTAAATGAAATAGAAAATAATGATGGAGGCAGCGGTATTCAAGGCTTTGCCTATTTCCCTTTCAACTCGGTTAAAGACGGAGTAACCATCATGCACAATGCCTTCGGTACTGTGGGAAATCTAAAGAATTTCACAGACATGAACAGGACTACCACACACGAGGTAGGTCACTTTTTAGGACTGTATCATACCTTTCATAATTCTACAGACTGCAGTGAATCTAACTGCGAAACTCAAGGAGATAGAGTATGTGATACACCTGTAACTGTTCTTAATTCTAGCTGTAATAACCCTGAATGTAATGATACTCAGCAGGTAGAAAACTATATGGACTATACAGGGCAAGCTTGTAAAAACATGTTTACAGAAGGTCAGAAAGTAAGAATGCGTTACACCTTATTAGAAGAGCGCTCTACTTTACTCGATTCTCAGGGCTGTATTCCAGTTTCTGAGTATGATGCTAGTATATCTTCTGTTAATTATCCAGTAGGTTCGCTGTGCAATGGGAACATCTTCCCCGAAGTCACTCTTACAAATTATGGAGGAAATACGCTTACTGAAGTAACTATTCAGTACAGTGTAAATAACGATGCTCCGCAAAACTTTGAATGGCAAGGAAACTTAAGCCCAGGAGCTTCTGAGATGATCACCCTTCCTATAATTAGTGTAGGTGGAGGGAATCATATCTTTTATGCCAATACCACCGCACCAAACGGTCAGTCTGACGAATTTCCTAATAATGATGCTAGTCAACAAAACTTCATTATAAGTACAGGTGTTATAGCGCAAGTAAACGTGAACCTCGACTATGCAGGAAGCGAAAACACTTGGGAACTGACACAAAATGGAGTTCTCATGGCAGAAGGCGGGCCGTATGCCGATAATAATCCAGGACTCATTATGTCTCACAATGTTTGTCTTTCACCTGGATGTTATGACTTTACCATTTATGACGATTATGGAGACGGTCAGGGATTTCTAATAGGAAATTATGAAGTACTAGACGGAGAAGGAAACCAAGTAGTCTTCGGGCAGAATAACTGGGGAGATTCAGCATCTCATGAATTCTGTTTAGAGGCGGTGCAAGGCGACCCACCTTCAGCAGATTTCTCAGTTTCAGAAACTACTATATGTGCTGGAGAGTCTATCGACTTTACAGACTTGAGTTCAGATGCCAACGGATGGTCGTGGGTGTTTGAAGGAGGAAATCCTTCTTCTTCATCTGATCAAAACCCGCAGAATATCTCATATGATTCACCGGGAACGTATGATGTAACCCTTACAGCTTTGAATAACTTCGGCTCTGATGTTATGACCAGAACAGCGCATATTACTGTGCAGACTGGGCCAGACATAGCACTTACATCATCGGATGTAACTTGCCACGGAAGTCAAGATGGATCAGCATCCATAAGTGTTCCTAGCGGAACCAGTATTAGCTGGAGTAACGGAGGTTCAGGACAAAACAATAATGGACTTTCACCAGGTAACTACTCGGTAACAGCCTCTTCATCTGCAGGCTGCGAAAGTTCTTTAGACTTCAGTATTACCGAGCCAGAAGAACTCACACTTAACATTTTTAAATCGGATGTCACTTGCCATGGAGACGCTGATGGTTCAGCATCGGCTACTGTCACAGGAGGCACTGCACCATACAGCTACAGCTGGTCAGGTGGACAGAGTTCCGTATCCAATCTAACAGAAGGAGCCTACAGTTTAACTGTTACAGATGCCATGGGATGCACTATTTCAAATGAATTTGTCATTATCCAACCTTCAGAAATTACGGTATCCATAAATGACATAACCGCAGAAACCTGTGTAGGTTCAGATGGTTCAGCCACAGCTAATGGTTTAGGCGGAACAGGAGATCTAGTTTACTCTTGGTCTAATGGAGTTAATGCTCAAGCTTTGACTGATGTTCCGTTTGGAGTATATGATGTCACCGTTACTGATGCTACGGGATGTCAAGCTGAAGCTACAGCCAGTATCCCTTATGACTGTCCTACAGTTTTGCCCACCACACAGCTGGTAAGCAGTCAATGTAATCAAGTTGGGTTCAGCATTTCAGATGAACTCATGTGTAATGAAGTAGGAGGAGCAGAAATGTACCTCTGGAATTTCAGTGATATATCTGGAGTTACATTGGAAGAAGCTTACACCATGGGAAATAACAACACCTTCAGAATTTCAGACCTCAACTTTGTGGGTTATGGAGATGTGTTGAACGTAAAGATCAGAATCCAAAAAGATGATGAATGGGGAGAATGGGGAAATTCCTGCTCTATATCCATTCTTGAGGCACCTCCTGCTATCTCTTTACTAGCTGAGGATTGCACCGCTGGAGAAGTAGCCATAGGTTATACCTTCCAAGCAGAAATGAACTCAGGTGCTGATGAGTTTGAATGGCTTATTAATACTGAAAACGGTTCTATGAATTTTTACACTTACGTAGATCAGTTTACCATTACTGAGGAACTGATGCTTACTCCTGGAGAGGCATTCTCAGTTCAGCTTAGAGCACTTTACGGAGATATATGGAGTCCTTATGGAGCGGAGTGCTTCTTTACTTATGAAATAGTAGATAACATCATGGACTGGGGAGCTGAAAGCGCAGTGCAAATGCAGATTTACCCTAACCCTAATTCCGGTGAAGAATTTTCAATAGAAATAGATAACCTTCCTGTAGGAAATGACGTAATAGAAATAACCGTCTTCGATACAAACGGACGTTTGATTGAAAGCTGGTTAAAAGAAATTAATGGAAATACCCTTATCTCTGAAACTTACAGTTTCAATAGTAAACTATCTAAAGGAATGTACTTGATACAAGTAGGTTCTGAGGGGCACATGCGCCAAGAAAAACTAATAGTTAAATGATATAGGGTGGAGACCAATTTTTTATTGGTCGAATGAAAGGGGGCTGATCTTCGGAAAAGCCCCTTTTTATTTTTTGGCATTTTTTATTTCTACTTTAGCGGTATGGCAGAGACTTTCACCATCGTAGAAAGATTTTCTTATGCTCATGATGCTCACTAACTAAGATCTAAAATAGAATCTCTAGGAATTCCTGCTTTTTTAGATGATGAATACACAGGCGGGAGCACTCTACCTTATCTCACAGACTCCCTAGGTGGTGTATAGGTCAAGGTTTTTACTAAGGATATTCCTAAGCTCAGGGAATATCTAAAAGATGGGTCACTCATAAACCTAGAAGTTGCAGATCATTTAAACAACGAATCCATAGTGGTAGATGGAGATAGATACTTAACAGAGTCTAGAATATGCCCTCAGTGTGATTCACACAAAGTTTATGTCAAAAAGACAAACATTTTAAGAGTTATCATAAGCTTACTTACAGCTTGGATGATCTTTTTACCCCTCCCTTTTAAATTTGACTACTTCTGCTCTTACTGTGGTCATAAGTGGAAGGATTAGAGCACACCTTCTGAAACGAAACTCAGTGCAGGTTGATTGCTAAATTATCAAATCATCAAATCATCAAATCCGCTTCATCTCCCTACCTTTGTAAATGAGTGAAGAAATCAGAGAAAATAGCAGCCATCATAGCGCGTTTGCCTCAGCAGCCTGGCATCTACAAACACCTGGACAAAGACGGTAAAATACTCTATGTAGGAAAGGCCAAAAACCTGAAAAACCGTGTCAGTAGCTACTTTAATAAAAACAAATACGAAAACGGAAAAACCAGACTGCTCGTCTCTAAAATAAGAGACATCAGTTATACAGTAGTAGAAACCGAACTAGATGCGCTTCTTCTGGAAAACAGCCTCATTAAAAAGCACCAGCCTAGGTACAACATAGCCCTAAAAGATGACAAGACTTATCCATGGATAGTCATTAAGGACGAGCGTTTCCCAAGGGTTTTTCCCACTCGGAATATGATAAAAGACGGCTCTGAATACTTCGGGCCGTATGCTTCTGTGAAGCGAATGAAAGCGCTTCTAAGTTTAGCCAAACAGCTTTACTACGTGCGTTCTACCAAGAGCGGAATTAGCGAGAAGGACATTCACTCTGGTAAGTACAAATCAAGTTTAGAGTTTCACCTGAACAAGAATAAAGGTGCCCGAGAAGCACTCGAATCTGAAGAGGTTTATATGAATAACATAGAAGGCATCAGACAGATTCTAAAAGGGAATTACAATGACCTTATAAAGACTTTTAAACTCAGCATGACTGCTTTGGCAGAGGAACTCAGATTCGAGGAGGCGGCTGAGATTAAGTCTAAACTGGATATTCTTCAGGCTTTCCAGAGCAGAAGTACCATCGTAAATCCGAGCATTCATAACGTAGATGTTTTTACCATAACCACAGATTTAAAAAGTGGATATGTCAATTACATGAAGGTGAATAATGGAACTATAGTGCAGACCTTGACCACGGAGCTTAAAAAGAGACTTGATGAAACAGATGCCGAGCTGTTAGAATTCGGGATTATAGAGCTGCGTAATAGATACAACAGCACCTCCAACACCATTTACCTGCCATTTGAAATAGACCTGGACCTTCCAGATGTTAAACTTCACGTTCCTCAGCGTGGCGACAAGAAGAAACTCCTAGACCTCAGCATGAGAAATGCGCTCTATTTCAAACGCGACAAGCAGAAAGAAGTAGAACTTACCAATCCTGAAGAACATCAAAACCGAATTCTTACCACACTGCAGAAAGACCTTCACCTGAAAGAACTGCCAGTACACATTGAGTGTTTTGATAATTCAAACATTCAAGGAACGAATCCAGCCAGTGCTTGTGTAGTTTTTAAAAATGCCAAGCCCAGTAAAACCGATTACAGAAAGTTTAATATTAAAACCGTAGTTGGGCCAGATGACTTTGCCAGTATGAGAGAAGTAGTGTACAGACGTTATTCGAGACTACTCAGGGAAAATGACCCGTTACCTCAGCTGGTAATCATAGACGGTGGAAAAGGTCAACTCTCTAGTGCAGTTAGCGCACTGAAAGAGTGTGGAGCCTATGGCAAATTAGCCGTTATCGGCATAGCCAAAAGATTGGAAGAAATCTATTTTCCAGGAGATTCGCTTCCTGTGTATATCAATAAAAAATCAGAAAGCCTAAAACTGATTCAGCACCTTCGAAATGAAGCGCACCGCTTCAGTCTTTCTCACCACAGAGACAGAAGAAGTAAAAATGCCTTTAACAGCTCACTTGACCACATAGAAGGTGTAGGTCCTAAAACACAAGCTAAACTACTCAAGCATTTTAAATCTGTAAAGAGAATAAAGGAAGCTTCCAGAGCGGAACTTGAAGATATAGCAGGAAAAAAAGTAGCTGCTTCCATCTGGAATTATTTCTCTGCGGAGCACTAAAAAAAGAACTTCCAAAATCTCAAGTTTCAAATACATAATTTCCAATTCCCTCCAATACCTTTGCACCGCTGAATGAACTCACTTTTATTAGATAAGCACCTAGCTCAGACCACTCCTTTTCCGGTAGGATTGGAAGTTAGCCATGCCGAAGGTTCGTACATCTACACCAAAGATGGGCGGAAATACCTCGACATGATAGCTGGGCTAGCCGTTTCCAACTTAGGCCATGGTAATGCCGCGGTGCAAAAGGCAGTAAACGACCAACTGGCCAAGTATGCCCACGTGATGGTTTATGGCGAGTTCGGTCAGGACGCTCCTACGGAATTAGCCAAACTACTTACTCAGCATCTTCCTGAAAAGTTGAACACTTGTTACTTCGTAAACTCAGGAACTGAAGCCAATGAAGCGGCTATCAAACTAGCCAGAAGAGCCACGGGACGAGCAGAAATCATAGCCTTTAAAGGTGCTTACCATGGAGCCAGCACAGGTTCATTAGCTATTTCTCATAACGAGCAAAAGAAATATGCGATAAGACCGCTGATGCCTGGTATCAAATTTATTACGATTGATTCCACCTCAGACCTAGAGCACATCACAGAAAAAACAGCTGCTGTATTCCTAGAAACTATACAAGGAGATGCTGGAATTCGGATTCCTTCTGATGCCTACATGAAAGCCCTCCGAGAAAAGTGTGATAGCACAGGAACGCTATTGGTCTTGGATGAAATCCAAGCAGGAATGGGGAGAACAGGAAGTCTATTCGCTTTTGAGCAGTTCGGTATTCAGCCAGATATTCTTTGTTTAGGAAAAGCACTGGGAGCAGGTCTTCCCATAGGTGCCATGATTTCTAGTAGAGAACTCATGGAGAAATTCACCTATGACCCTATGCTTGGTCACATCACCACATTCGGGGGAAATCCAGTGATTTGCGCAGCTGCTCATGCAGGATTACAGGAACTGCTAAAGCTGAATTTAGATGAAGTTCACGCGAAAGGGAAATACATTTATGACCGCCTTTCAGACCATAAAGCGGTCAAGGAGATTCGCTACCGAGGATTGTTCTTAGCCATAGAATTACACTCAGAAGCCGCAGTGCAAAGTGCCTTTGACTACTGCCTAGCTCATGGTGTAATTACCTTTTGGTTCTTGAGTTGTAAAAACGCATTTCGATTAGCTCCTCCATTGAATATTTCAAAAGAAGATTTGAAATTCGGGGTGGATGTGATTGAAAAGGCGTTAGATGCGTAAAAATCAAATTGACAACTTAAAACCATTGCACCGTTAGAAAACAAAAAAAGCCCAGGAAAAACACCTGAGCTTTTATTCAATTAAAATTTTATCTGAGTTCTAAGAAGCTTCTAACCACTCCACAGGAACTACTATTAGCGTTTCCCATTTGCTTTGGTCTGGCTCCATCTCAGGGTCAGTCATGTACATTTCGTAGCTTGGAAACATAGGTTCCATTCCCTTAGCTCGGATAGCCGCCATAATCTTGGTATAGCTATCATGTAGATTATCGTAAGAACCTTTGTGAATATAGGTCATAGCCTT
>CAZTVP010000099.1:0-7603 GCA_964616995.1 uncultured Comamonadaceae bacterium | reverse complement strand
GATGTGAAGCCACAGAAGACTTTACTATTTCTGAACCAGAACTTCTTTTCGTAAGTGCTTCTTCTACTGCTACTAGTTGTAATCTAGCTAATGGTTCTATAGATGCTGAAGTATCTGGCGGTGCAATACCTTATAGCTTTGACTGGAATAACGGAGCAGATGACGTGGAAGATCCTCAAAACTTAGCAGCCAATATCTATTCGGTTACTGTAACTGATAATAACAATTGCACCGCAACTTTAGATGTTACTGTAGATGACTCTCAAGGCATAGAAGTAGATGGAGCTACTATTACTGATGTCAGCTGCTTCGGTGGTTCAGATGGATGCATTGAGTTAATTAACGTAAATGGTAATGGTGCGGTATCTATCCAATTCACCGATGAAGATGGAATGGCATCTGGTGGTTGTGAAATAGAAGCTGGTGAATATTCTGTCTTAATTACAGATGAAGAAGGATGTGAATTTTCTGACAGTTACACCATAATTCAACCGGATACTCTACTAGTAGATTTAGATAGCCCTTTTATTAATGGAATCTATAACGTGAGTGCTTATCAAGCAGAAGATGGAGAGATTAATACCATGACAAGTGGTGGAACACCAGGATACACCTATAACTGGAATGGCCCTAATGGTTTTACTTCAGACCTGTCAGATTTAATCAATTTAGCTGCTGGAACATATACACTTACCGTTACTGATGAAAATAAATGTACACTGGATACTCTGATTACACTTTTAGAGCCACAGCCTCTTACCCTTCCTACTGGTTTAACACCAAATGGTGATGGGTTTAATCAGTTCTATGTAATCCTAGGAGCTGATCAGTTTGAACAAATTCAACTCACAGTTTATAACCGATGGGGAAATGTCGTTTTCACAGATAACGGATATAATAATGACTGGGAAGGAACTAATGATTCTGGAGAAGATCTAGCTGACGGAACCTATTACGTAGTAGCCATAGCTAGTAGAGCAGATGAAGAAATAGAGCTAAGCTCATTTGTAGATATAAGAAGATAAATATCATTACTCATGATAAATAGAATAATAATAGTCTTAGCTATACTTCTAGTAAGTATAGGACAGGGAAAAGCCCAACAAGAATTACAAGTTAGCCAGTATATGTTCAATCAGCTATTGACTAATCCTGCTTATGCTGGAATTCATTCTTACGGAAGCGCAAGCATATTGCACCGCTCACAGTGGGTTTCATTTGATAATTCTCCTACTTCACAAGTAGCTAGTTTAGAAACTCCTATAGGAGAAAAGCTAGGTTTAGGTTTATTGGTAACCAATGACAGCCATGGTGTTATTCAAGAATTAAGCCTTATGGGAAATGTTGGGTATAAGTTTAATATTTCTGAAACTACTAAATTGTCTTTAGCAGTTAGACTTGGAGCTAGTTCTTATAGCACTGATTTTAGCCAAATAGATGTTTGGGATTTAGACGATCCTGCTTATAGTAACGGAGACTTAAGTGGCGAATGGGTTCCAAAGTTCGGAGCTGGAGCCTTTCTTTATGATGAAAAATGGTATGTAAGCCTGGGTGTACCCACTATTACAGCACCAAGTGATGACAAGCTTCTACTGACCACTGTAGATGACAACTATTTTGAACAGCATTACTACTTAGGAGCGGGATATGTTTTTAACCTAAATCCTATTTTAGACTTTAGACCAGCTGTGTTAATGAAATATGAGAATGCAGCTCCTGCTTCAGTAGATATCAATGCTAATTTCTTAATCAATAAAAAACTCTGGTTAGGATTAGGTTACAGAACAGGTGACGCACTCATAGGTATGGTGGAATACAATTTCACTAATCGTTTAAGAGCTGGTTATGCCTATGACTTCACTACTACAGATATCCGAAACTACAGTAACGGCTCACATGAAATAATGGTGGCATTCGACTTCGGTGAAGATATTCTCATTAAAAAGACTTCTCCTAGATACTTCTAGTAAAATAGTAATCCATGAAAACAATCATTCAACTCACATATTTCTTAATAGGTTCAGTACTCCTCTCTTCATGTGCTGGAATGTATCTTTCTCAGGGTAAAGAAGATTTCGGGAACCTGAAGTATCAGGCTGCCATTCAAAGTTTAGAAAGAAGCGTAGAAAAAAAGCCATCAGCCGAAGCTTCAGCATATCTGGCTCAGGCATATTCTATCACTAATCAACCCATAGCGGCTGTATATGAATTTGAGAAGATTAAAAACGACCCCATCTTTGATGATAAAATGAAACTGGTATATGCTTCCAACTTACTTTCGGCTAATAAATACAAGGAGGCGTTAGAAATAGCAGACGGCATACTATCTAGAGATCCTGGAAATCAAGCTGCGCAAAGCATAAAAATATCTGCTAACCGAGTGGATAAAATGAAAAGAGATTCTAGTCTTTATCAGGTAGAAATGTTCGATGCTAAGGGAATCAAATCTGCCATGGCGGCTACTAAATCTCCTAATGGATATTTAATATCTGGTGCACAGGAGAACCTGAAAGTTGAGGATGACTACACCGGTTTATCTTTCTTAGATCTGTATGAAATGGATAGTTTAGGAAACACAAACAAACTTCCATTTTCGGATTCTAAATTTCATGATGCTATGGGTGTAATAACTGCAGATGGAAACACGGTTTATTTTACCAGAAGTAATCAAACCAAGACGAATGACTTAGCTTACAATTCTGAGAACATAAGCCATCCGCAGATTTATATGAGTAAAAAATCTAACGGTACATGGACTTCTCCTGAAAAGTTAGTTTTCAATAGCCAAGATTACATTTATGCGCATCCATTTCTTAGTAAGGATGAAAAGACATTGTACTTCAGTAGCAATATGCCAGGAGGTTCCGGAAAAATGGATATTTACTCTTCAGAGTGGACAGATTCTGGATGGGGAGCTCCTAAAAATTTAGGCCCAAATATCAATACTGTAGGAAATGACGCCTTCCCTACTTTGGATAGCATTAATCAAACTCTTTATTTCTCTTCTGATGGACACCAGACTTTAGGTGGGCTGGATGTCTTATTTTCTAAGAATGAAAATGGAAATTGGTCTGCTCCTGTGCATATGAGTTATCCATTGAATTCCTCTGCAGATGACTTTAACTATGTACCTACTTCAGAAAAGAAAGGAATGATCACCTCTGATAGAAGTGGTCTAGATAAGCTTTATAAGTTTGAACAGTTCTACCCTGACCTAACCGTAGATGGCCTAGTAACAGAAGCAGAAACTAACGAAGTTATTCCTGGCATTCAGATAACGGTTAAAAACTTAACAGATAATACCACTGAAACTTTCCTTTCAGATGAGAACGGAAAGTTCAATATAGATTTATTACCTAATAAAGAATATGAACTTATAGCCGAAGATCTGAATGAAGATCAAATTTACTTTAACTCTAGTCAAAAAATTTCTACCATGGGAGCTAGAGAAGACGAAGTATTTGATGTTAATTTCAACTTAGAACCTATTAAGATAGTAGAGAACCCTAATGATATTAAACCAGGAGAAGATGGAACCTATCCTATTCCTAATATCTACTGGGATTATAATAAGTGGGATGTAAGACCTGATGCCGAGCCTTACTTACAAATGGTTACTGATTTATTAAATAACAACCCTGCCCTAAAAGTTGAGATCAGATCTCACTGTGACTCCAGAGGAAGCTTCGGGTTTAATAGAAATCTTTCTAAGAAGAGAGCTAAAGCTGTTATGAATTACCTCATAGAAAAGGGTATAGAAAGAAACAGACTTACTTCTAAAGGGATAGGCGAGAAAGAGCTTCTAAATGAGTGTTCAGATGGAGTTTCTTGTACTGAAGAGCAGCATCAGGAAAACCGTAGATCAGAATTTATAGTTACTGATAAATCTGGTAACAAGAAAAAATTAGATTAAGCTTTTCTAAGAAGCTAGTACGGACTGAGAGAACTCCACCTTTTGGATTTTACTCTTTAACCATGCACCAAAATCGAAGTACTTATATACTATCTGATCTTCAGGTTCAGTAGTATTTAAAGTTAAGTCTTCTAAGAACTCCTTGTACTTGGTCATCCTATCCTTAGACTTGCTATCCCTAATGAGTTTTCTAAGATGATCTATAACTAGCTTCTCTAGATTATAATCTCTTTGTCTTCGCACAAGGTAACGCTGAGTACTCTTGGTAATGTATTCCAGCAGGTCATAGTTTTCCAGCTCATAGTGGATTACTAGATTAAATAACCTGGCGTAACTGAATAGATCCTTTCTAAGGGTGTTTTCATTGTCATTTAGCACCTTATTGATCCAGAATAAAGCCTTGTTATACTGACCATTACCAAAATATATATAAGCTATGTGGTAATAGAATTCTAAAAGCTGTTCTTTTCTAAGTCGGTCCTCAAGCTTCCCTAGCTCATCCAAACTGTTCTCAACTACTTCTAAAGCTTTCTTGAATTCTCCATTTCTGGACAATAACTGAAGCTCTGAAATGGTGCATATCTTAAATACCTTAACCCTTAAGTCTATACTTCTAAAATTCTTAGTTTGAACTAGTGCCCTCAATTCAGAAATCTGCTCCCAAGCTTTATCTACTTCACCTAGATCTATGTGACAGCTAATTATCTTAGATATGGTTTTCACATAGCGCTTTGCTAAGTCTTTTTTAAGCTTTGGTCTTTCGTCTAAGATGGTTTTTACCCTTCTAAACTTTTGAAGAGCTAATTCGGTGTCAGAATTAGCCATAGCGCAGAATCCTTGTGTATAGTAACAAATGGTAGCTGCTCTTTTCGATAGAGCTGTGTTCTTTCCCTTAATTAAAGGATGCTCCTCTATTTCTTTGACTATTCTAATATCTTCAGCACTTCTACTGAAACCTTCACTTCTGAATACGTAGTTTATTTTAGAGTATAACACATGGTACTCCGCTAAATTCTGAAGTTTAGCTATTACACCTTGCTCCTCTTCTATGAGCATATCCAGGTCAGTACTGAACTGTCCATCTTCGAACGCTTCCTCTAGTAATAACTTCTCCCAACTAATCAACTCAAATAAGAAATAAAACTTCTCATTCTCTATGGCTTGTTTTTTAGCACGATTCAGAAATTTATTACACTCTTTAAAAAGCGCTTTATTATGCAGTATCTCCACATTCTTAATCTCCTGTTTTAATATGGAATTAATAGAATTATCACTATGGTAATTTCTCAGACTCTTCAGAATTAACTTGTACAAGTGATTCTTCTCTGAAGGAAAGTGATTCACGAAAGTTTCCTTTTTGAACTGATTTTTTAGTGCGGCCTCATCATATGCGCTTTGCTTTTCTATAGCGTCAAAAATCTTCAGATAATTCTTATCTCCTGTTTGAAGAGAGCTTGAAAGCTTAAAGAATCTCTTTTCACTTTTAGAAAGAGACTTTATTAAATCAAATAATTCCGTAGAAGGCTTCATTATAAATCACTTTAGGATTACTACATACACTTTACAAATTGGTTTCCTAAAACCCTACCATTAATTTATATCACTCATTAACAGATTTTTACAAATTAAACCTTTGAACTTTTAACTAGCTCTTTTTCTCGGTGCAATGCTCTTAAAAACCCTCAATTTCAGTTCTTAGTTTAACTAAACTTCCTCCATTAGGTAGATATCATGGAATGAACATTCTTAGAACAATAAACAAGTAGTATCTTACACCTATGAATTTACGACTGGTACTTTTCTTCTTTCTGATTTTTTTTATAAGCTTTACTTCACTAGCCCAAAGAAGTAAGAAATGTAATCATACAAATTGGGCCAAGCATACATCCTCTTCTGCTTCCAGAAGTGACAGCCTGGATATTATTCATACACATCTTGATTTAGACTTTCTTCCCTTATCAGAACAGTATTTAGAAGCCAGTGCTACCCTGGAAATTCAGAGTAAAGTAGATGGAATAAATCAAATAGATCTGGATCTGGAAGGACTTTTCGTCACCTCGGTAATCCTCAATGGAGAAAACCTCACTTACAACCACACGGGAGCACTTCTCAAAATAAACTTACCAGAAGAGATTAATGAAAATGACATAGTAGAACTGGAAATCCATTATGAAGGAGAGCCCATAACTGACACATCTGGATGGGGAGGATTCTACTGGAACTCAAACTTTGCTTTTAATCTAGGCGTAGGATTTGAAGCAGATCCACACAGTTTCGGTAGAGCTTGGTTTCCATGCTTCGATAATTTTGTTGAGAGATGTACTTTTAGTTGCACCGCTATAACAGACGCTCCTAATAGGACCATATTTAATGGAGAACTTGGTTATTCTACTAATAATGAAGGTGTAAATGAAAGCATGTGGCAGCTAACTGATGAAATCCCTTCTTATTTAGTAGGAATAGGTGTGGGTGAATATGCTGTGGATGAAACATTTTATCATTCCTCTCCTACGGATAGCATAGCCAAATGGCTCATAGCTCCGGAAAACAATTTATCGGCCGTAAATTCTTCTTTCATTCATTTAGATGATGCTATTACAAGTTTTATAGATGCTTACGGGCCGTACAACTGGAATAAGGTAGGTTTTCTGTTTGTTCCTTTCAATAGCGGAGCCATGGAACATGCCACGAGCATAGCATATCCATTATCATTCGCAGATGGGACTCTTGTGTTTGAGACATTAATGGCTCACGAGTTAGCTCATCACTGGTGGGGAGATTATGTCACTTGTTCTACAGCAGAAGATATGTGGATAAATGAAGGCATGGCAAGCTTTTCTGAAGGGCTGTTTTTAGAACACCTTTATGGTGAAGAAGCTTATCTAGAATGGCTAAGGGAAAATCATAGAGAAGTGCTTCTTTACGCTCATGAAGATGATGGAAGTTATCTACCAGTTTCTGGAATAGGTCATGAAAGCACCTACGGGACGCATGTTTATTCTAAAGGTGCTCTTGTAGGGCATAATCTCAGATCTTACATGGGAACAGATAGTTTCAATCAAGCTACGCGGACGTTTATGGAAGAAAATGCCCTTTCTGATGTATCAAGTTTAGACCTCAGAGATCACTTTCAGCAGTTTACTGAAAAAGACTTGACTGCGTTCTTTGAAAATTGGGTGTTCAATCCTGGATTTATAGATTTCTCCATAGCCGATCAAACCATAACAGAGACGAGCCCTGACACTTATTCTATAGAACTTACCATAGAGCAGCGTAGGCATAAATCTCCAGAATTCTTCGGTCCCATGCCAGTGCAGGTTCATCTAATTTCTGAAGATGACAATGAGGAAATGCATGAGGTTCTAATTTCAGAAGCTGAAACCACTGTAGAAATCACCTCTAGCATAAACCCTAAGCACATAATTTTAAACAGGTATTATGACGTTACTTCTGCAGTACTATCAGAGGAGAAACACATAGGAGATACTGGATTAGACTTGTTTTCCTATGCTGAATTCAGATCAGACGTGGATGAGCTTAATGCAGGAGATACTATTTGGATGCGTGTGGAATGTCACTTTACAGGACCTGATGAAATTCAGAGCACCCCTAATTACGCCACTTCTTCTACCCGATTTTGGAGAATCATGGGTGATTTTCCAGAAGAATACGTAGCCAGTGGTAGGATTA
>CAZTVP010000098.1:0-7607 GCA_964616995.1 uncultured Comamonadaceae bacterium | reverse complement strand
AGAAACTCTTCTAAAAATGGATTAGCTGTGGTTTCTATAGACAGAGAGGCTTCTGCAGGTTCATTCATTAAAATTCCACCTCAAAAGCAGTTAGATGTAGCGGCTAGAAAGAAAATTATGGTGGATGAACACAGTGGTAGAATTTTAGTGGATAAAGTTCTAGCTGAGGAGCAGATGGAAAAAATAGAAAAGCTTCTAGCCAAAGAGCTAAAGAAATAAGACTGAATTCAGTTTGTATAAAATTAAAAGCCCTTCTCAATGAAGGGTTTTTTTATGCTTAAACCCGAGTTATGTGTTGGGGTTTCGTCATGAAGTTTGAGTTAGAAATAGATACTCTAATCCGTTATTGGTGTTAAAACTATTAGAAGAAAAAGTTCTTTAGAATCTCCAGCCTACGGCTGCCATTACATTGAAACGAGTGGCATCTATACTGGCTGCATCTACATAATTAGCGTTGTAAGGAAAAAAAGTAGAGTTAGTAGCCGTGTAAATAGCTGCTAAGTCAAAATAGAATGCATCATATCTGTATCCAAAGCCAGTAGTGAAATCAATTATAGGCCCAGCAGCATCATCTGGTAAAACTCCTTCTGCATAAGGTGATTGAGCATAACGAGCACCAAGCCTAGCTCTATAAGCTTTAGCTAATCTAATTTCAGTTCCTACTCTCACATTATGGGTTTTTCTGTACACTTCTTGTGCGGTACCATTCTCTAAGTCGAACGTGTATCCATCTCCTCCTATGTTAGGTGCATTAAGCCTGCCCGTAGAATAATCCGTAAATTCATAATCTGCACTGATTACTGCAGATTTGCCTGCTACGTAAGCTCCATTAATCATAAGTCTCATAGGTGTTCTTATTCTGTAGTCATAAGAACCAAAAAACTCATCAGGCTCTATGACTTGACCATCAAAGTCGGCACGGATGTTTCTTCCATAAGTTTCCGAGACTGAGTAAAATGTAGGAGAATGATAGGCTCCTCCTATTCTAAGTCTATCATTAACTTTAAGGAGGGCACCTAATTTTATATTAAATCCGATACCTTCTACATTAAGATTGTCTGTAAACTCAAAACTTACCTTGTCTATGGCAGCAGGAGATGGATTTGAGTTAATAGCAGATTCTTTATGAATTAAGTCGTATTCATAGTTTAAAAATGGTATCCCCATAGATCCACCTAAATAAAACCTATCACTCAGATTAGCGGCTATACCAAAAGACAGTTCATTAATCCCGCCACCCCGTTCTACAGTAATATCATGTTCCGAGACTCCTACAGGATAATTAGCCAAGTACTGATCTTCCGTGTTACTAATAGTGTCTATAAGAAAAGCATCCCAAGCCAAAATACTATTAATAGGCGCTTGATCATATATATTATTATAATTTACTCCTTGAGCCTGATCCGCAAAAACATCTAACAAACTATTATTATGTGGCCCTTGGATACTCAGTGTTTCATGAAAGTTAGCTGTTCTATTTAGCCCTAAACCGAAAGCTACCTTTTTAACTCTAGGATTGTCGTTTTCTTGGACATTTACAAATCCTAATGAGTTAATCTTAAAAAAAGCATCTGAACCGTCTGCGGAATTACCATAAAAATCAGTGCTATTAGATTTTCCACCTATATCTAAAGTGAAATTAAAATCTCCTCTACGGTACAGAGCTAAACCTGCTGGATTCGTGTTTAATGAGCTGAAATCAGCTCCTAATGCGCCAAAAGCTCCACCCATGCCAGCACTTCTAGCTGTAGAAAATGAGTTGTGAAAGCTGGCTCTTAAAATATCTTCTTCGTTTTGAGCCATAGCTTGAAAACTCAATAGGAACATCAAGCACAGCATGAAAACCGAATATTTTCTAGAGCCTATCATTTATTTAAATTAGTCTTTTTAAAAGGGTTTATTACCTCTTTCCACCAGATCTCCCATTTCTACTGCTAGAGCTTGAAGAGCTACTTCTACTTGAAGATGAACTTCTGCTGGAACTGCTACTTCTGTTATAACTGCTATTAGAAGATCTGTTTGAACTTCTAGTCGAACTAGAATTTCTACTTGAGCTTGAAGACCCTCTATTCATAGAACTTGAAGATCTTTTTCTGCTGCTGTTAGATCGTGTAGAAGAACCTCTAGAAGAGCTGTTTCTGCTATTAGATCGAGTAGAAGAACCTCTAGAAGAGTTGTTCCTATTAATAGAAGGGTTATTATTTCTAGAACCTCTATTAACATTGGAATCTCTATCTGTTTTACCGCTGCTTGAAGGACGTGTAGAGGTATTTCTGCCGTCTGTTCTTGTGCTGGTAGTAGTTCGAGAGGAATTTCTAGGTCTCGTAGAGGTGTTGCTATTGATAGAACTATTGGCATTTGGCCTTTCTACTTTACCTCCATTAGTTCCTGTTGAGCCTACTGTATTAGTGTTGTTCCCATTCAGAATAACCGAGTTAGGATTCACATTTGGGATGCCATCTCTGCCGAATGAGCTATTGAATCCAGTTACGCTATTAGAGCTATTTCTTCTCCCGTAAACGAAATTTCCGTTGTATGAATTCAGCCCGTTATCTGCCACAAAGCCGACTCCTCCAAATCCATTATTCCAGCAATATGGATTGTTATTCCATCCCCAACTGTTATAGTAAGGTGTGTTCCAAGCATTCCATCCTGAGTAATATGGATTTCCCCAGGCATTCCATGAGTTCCATCCCCAAGGCCTATTCCAAGAACTCCATCCGTTATAAGGATTGTTCCAAGCGTTCCAGCCCCAAGCAGGTCTGTTCCAAGCGTTCCACCCTGGACTTCCGAATCCTAGGTAGATGTTAGCTCCTCCCCATCCAAAATTGCTTCCAAAGAAAGGGTCGTTAAAAAATGGATCATTGAATCTATTAAATGGGTAGTAAGGATTGTAAAACGGTTGGTAACGTTGATTCCAGTTTCTGTTATCCCAGTCCTCTTCATCTTCATCCCATTCTTCTTCATAGTACTCTTCCTCTGCTGGGTCTTCATCATAATATTCTTCATCATAGTAGTCATCATATTCACTGTCTTCTCCTTCTCTGTATAAGTCAGAGGTGTCTGCATAAGGCTCGTTTCCTTCATCTTGTTTAGACCAGTACACCTCGTCATCTTCATAAGAAGTTTGACCTAGGTTTTGTACCTGACAACTAGTGAAAGTGAGAATAAAAAACAGTGCTGGATAAATGATGAGATTTTTCATGCTTATAAAGTTACATTTGTTAGGCTAGCGGTGCAATAAAAAATGCTGAATCATTTAATATTGTTACATTTGCCTGCTCGTTTAGGAGCAACAATTATACCAAAAAACAATGGCAAAAAAGCTTACTTCAAGGGCTGAAGATTACTCAGCTTGGTACAATGAAATTATAGCAGGAGCTGACCTTGCAGAACACTCTGCAGTGAGAGGATGTATGGTTATAAAACCTTACGGATTTGCTATATGGGAGAAAATGAGAGATCAACTAGATAAGATGTTCAAAGACACTGGACATCAAAACGCTTATTTCCCATTATTTGTTCCCAAGAGTCTGTTCGAAGCAGAAGAGAAAAATGCAGAAGGATTTGCCAAGGAATGCGCGGTAGTTACGCATTACAGACTAAAAGCAGATCCTGAGGATGCTTCTAAATTAATAGTAGATCCTAATGCCAAGTTAGAAGAAGAACTAGTAGTGAGACCTACTTCAGAAGCCATCATTTGGAATACCTATAAAGGATGGATAGAATCGTATAGAGATTTACCTATTCTAGTAAACCAGTGGGCTAACGTAGTAAGATGGGAGATGAGAACCAGATTATTTCTCAGAACGGCTGAGTTTTTATGGCAAGAAGGTCACACGGCTCATGCTACTAAACAGGAAGCGTTAGAAGAATCTGATAACATGGTACGCGTTTATGCTGAGTTTGCCGAGAAATGGATGGCTATGCCTGTGATCATAGGTAGAAAGTCAGAATCCGAGAGATTTGCGGGAGCAGATGAGACGTTTACTATAGAAGCTATGATGCAGGATGGAAAAGCTCTGCAAGCAGGAACTTCTCACTTCTTAGGTCAAAATTTTGCTAAAGCATTTGATGTACAATACACCAATAAAGAAGGAAAAAAAGAATTCGTTTGGGCTACCAGTTGGGGAGTAAGTACTAGACTTATGGGAGCACTCATTATGTCTCATTCAGATGATTTAGGTCTGGTTCTTCCGCCTAAACTGGCACCTATCCAAGTAGTGATAGTTCCTATTTACAAAGGAGAAGAACAGCTGGAGAAGGTTCGTAACCACATAGCACCGCTTATAAATGGATTAAAAGAAAGGGGAATTTCTGTGAAATTCGATGATGA
Source organism: uncultured Comamonadaceae bacterium (assembly GCA_964616995.1). Classification (GTDB taxonomy): domain Bacteria; phylum Bacteroidota; class Bacteroidia; order Flavobacteriales_D; family Sanyastnellaceae; genus ASP10-05a. Next base: position 3,271 of record CAZTVP010000098.1, on the reverse strand, counting down.
TGACACCAAGAAGCCAGGGTGGAAATTTGCGGAGTATGAGCTAAAGGGAGTTCCATTAAGAGTGGCTATAGGAAATAGAGATTTAGAAAATGGTACATTAGAATTAGCACGTAGAGATTTAAATACGAAAGAAAGCATTCAGTTCGCAGAGGCAGAGGAAATCATAGCGCAACGCTTGGAAGAGATTCAAATCTCACTTTTTGATAGAGCTTCATCATTTAGAGAAGAAAATATTTCGGAGGTTACTAATTTTGAGGAGTTTAAAAATGTGCTGGACACGAAGGGTGGTTTCATTCTAACTCACTGGGATGGCACTGCAGAAACAGAAGAAGCCATTAAGAAAGAAACCAATGCCACTATCAGATGTATTCCTTTTGAGGAGGCTCCATCTGAGGGTACATGTGTGTATAGTGGTAAAGCTAGTAACCAGCGAGTAATTTTTGCTAAAGCCTATTAAGACATGGAAGAAGACAAAAAAGCCAAAGAGCTCATCATGCAAATGCTGAAAGACAAAGCCTGTCTGAAGCAAGATATTTTTCAAAACACAAAGGAATCTTTCAGTCAGTTGAAAGAGGTACTTTATGATATCATTGATGATATTAAAAAGTCTTTTGGAGAGTCGGATAGCAGAGTCCGTCTTGAGTATGATGACAAGGGAGATTATGAAGCTCAAATTACTGTAGGTGGAGATGTGCTGCACTTTTATATGCACACGAATGTTTTTAAGTTTGAGAGTACAAATAGCCTGTGGAGAACCTCATATTTAGAAGAGGATGAAAGCAGAGGATATGTAGGGGTAATCAATATCTATAACTTTTTAGCAGACTCCATTAGATATAATAGAATACACGATTCTGGTTACCTCATAGCTAGAATTTTTATAAATAAAGAAGACCACTTCTTAGTTCAGGGTAAACGCCAGCTTGGGTTTTTATACAATGATTTCACTAATGCTAGCTTAGACCAAGCAGGACTGAGAGGAATAGTAGAAAGTGCTATTATTTATACGTTGGACTTTGATCTATTTACTCCACCATATCAGGATGTTCAGGAGGTTTCTGTGCAGCAGATAGAGGCTGTGAGTCAGCACTTGAATATAAAAACAGGTAAAAGATTAGGTTTTAAGTTTCAGTCGGATAATGATTCTATAGAATAATTGAAACTTTTTCATTTCGTATACGAAAAAGCTTACTATATTTGCACTCCAATTTTAAAATTGGCCCGTTCGTCTAGGGGTTAGGACGCCAGGTTTTCATCCTGGTAGCAGGGGTTCGAATCCCCTACGGGCTACAAAAACCCTGATAATCATATGATTGTCAGGGTTTTGTGTTTTGAGTGTGTGCAACAAATTGTGCAATGATTTATGTTCTTTTAGATGTTTTAATAGCCGAATTTAATTTAAGTAATTGACAATCAGTTGAGTTTTATTTTTTTCGATTCTCAATAAGTACAGGTTCGAGCCCGATTAGGGCTTTATTTTTTCGTTAAATATGTTTTCACAGCAGGCTTAAGTCAAAACTTGAGGTAAAAAGTTCATTTCCTTAAGACTAATGTGCGTCCTTGAATTACTTGTGAACTAACTTTCTGAAGCAATTTAATTCCTACTAATAAATGTATGAATGCTTGATGAAACGAAAATCTCTGTATAATTTACATTTTATTCTAATTTTCAAAAAGCCTACTCTTCAAAATAATAATACATCTGGGAGCTTACTCTTTCAAGTAACTGATAATTTGATCGTCATACTTTATGAAGTAGGTTCCTTTTTTAAATTTTGTGAAATCGATCCATTTGCCTTTTCCCTCTAATTTAAGCTTACCTCTCTGATTATATACTTTAAAGTATATTTCTGCCGGCAGTTTATAAACTTCTACAATTTTTCCTTTTTGGGAAAGTATTTCTATTGGTGGTAATTCTTCGCAAGATTGATTTTGACTGAAGGAAGAGAAACTCAAACCAAATGCTAATGACAGTAAAAAAATAGTTTTCATAATTGATATTTTAAAATTGATTAATGCAAATATCTCCGATCAAGAGAGATCAAAAACCACCATATGAGGTGAAATGTCAGGTGAATATAATTTTCACCTGACATGGTGATTCTTCAGGTTAAATATTCAATAAGCAGTCTAATCAGGTGTAGAAAATTGCATGAGTTTAATGACTAAGGCTAATTTCATGTTTCTAGAATAAGGGATTTCAAAGTTGCGATACAATTTTTTCAGTGAAGAACGCGTACCCTCAACACTTAAAGAAATTTTTTCTGCCAATTCTTTATTTGAAATAGAAGGATTTGCCACTATTTGATCAATGACTTTCCAATCACTTTGATTTAGCATGGCGTTAACTTTTTTCTCAATGCTAGTTTTATTAAGTGATATGTCTCCTAGATTCGAATAAGGTTTCTCTACAATTTTTGATTTGAGGTCATTTGTTATTTGTAAAAGCAGATGTTGTTCCCTTTTGATATTCCTCAGTCGAATTAACACTAAAAACAGTATAACTGCAAGTAATAAAATGTACCCTGGGATAATTCCAAATGTATGGTCTGTACTATTTTGGTAGAGTTGAAAATTTTCAATTTTGTTATTATAATGAATAAAATAAACTCCTGTCTCATATCCAGAGAAGTCTATGAATTTGGACGTCCCTGAGTGAATCTTTTTGCCTCTTTGGTTGAATATTTTGAAATGTGATGTTGTAGGAAGTTCAAAAACATACTGATTGCACTCAAGATTCTCAAGTATCTCTAATGGAGGTAAACTCAAGCTTGTGTCATTAAGGCTGAGAGATATAAAAGAAAGGAAAATTGAAATTAGGGATAAGAATATTTTCATGAAATTAATTCGTGGTTAGGATAATAACAAGATCACACATTCATTAAAATCAAGAGTTTTGCCTTTAATATATATTCTGAAGAGAGTTTGAGAGAAATTAACACTTTTGCAAATTAAGTTCATGATTTGGCTTTGTATTTAGGTTGTGAATTAGATTGTGCTCAATCAAACGGCTACTAATATTCTTTTAGAAAATGTCAACTTTAATAATCTTCAAAATTATTTACCATCTAGTTTAAAAGTTAATCCTCCTCTAATTATTACACCTTGATCAAGTTGTTCTCCTAGCGAATAACCACTTGATTTGTATCCTAATTGAAAGGTAACTCCTAGGATTTGATTCTTCGAAAATATATCGTAATTAGATTCTGTAACTACTTGGCCTCCCAGCCCTTGGCTACGTTTAACAAAATCATCTTTAAAATATTCAATC
>CAZTVP010000097.1:0-7645 GCA_964616995.1 uncultured Comamonadaceae bacterium | reverse complement strand
CCTTTTAACGGTTCATCCTCTTTTATTAATAGTTATTTCTTAGGATAAAAGTACTATGCCTTTTTATCATCTTCTTCATCATCTGATTTCTCGTCAGTATCTGCTAAAGCATCCTTAGCTTCGTCAACTTTATCTGCTGCTGCATCTTTCATTTCTGAAGCTTTCTCTGCTACTGCATCTGCAGCATCGCCAACAGCTTCTTTAGCGTCTTGTACAACTTCTGCAGCCGCATCTTTCACCTCAGCAGCTTTTTCTACCACTGCATCTTTAGCATCTGAAACAGTTTCAGCTACAGCAGAAGCAGCATCCTGAGCTTTATCCGCTACGCTAGATGCAGTATCCTTAACTGCCTCTTTAGCTTCAGCCGCTACTGAAGAAATAGTGTCGATAGCCGTTTTCTTCTTACCACCACCTCTTCTACTTCTCTTCTTCTTAGCTTTATCACCAGCTCCATAGATCTCATTGAAATCAACTAACTCTATCATACACATCTCAGCCGCATCACCTTGTCTGAAACCAGTCTTGATAATTCTGGTGTAACCACCAGGTCTATTAGCTACTTTAGGTGCTACTTCTCTAAAAAGTTCTGTAACAGCATACTTGTTCTTTAAATAGCTGAATACAGTCCTTCTAGAATGAGTGCTATCCTCTTTACTTTTAGTAATGAGAGGTTCTACATATACTCTTAACGCTTTAGCTTTAGCTACCGTAGTGGTAATTCTCTTATGTTCTATAAGAGAACACGCCATGTTAGATAACATAGCCGCTCTATGCGCTTTTTTTCTACCTAAATGATTAAACTTCTTCCCGTGTCTCATTTTCTACTTTATTAAAAGGGGCACTAAATTTTTATTCTTTATCTAACTTATACTTAGAAACGTTCATTCCAAATGATAAGCCTTTGTTATCTACTAAATCTTCAAGCTCAGTAAGAGATTTCTTACCAAAGTTTCTGAATTTTAATAGATCGTTTTTGTTGTATGACACTAACTCTCCTAGTGTGTCTATATCAGCTGCTTTTAAACAGTTAAGCGCTCTTACAGATAAATCCATATCCACAAGTCTAGTTTTAAGTAACTGTCTCATGTGAAGTGAAGACTCATCAAATTCTTCAGTAGCCGCTTTCTCTTCACTCTCAAGTGTTATTCGTTCATCAGAGAATAACATGAAGTGATGAATAAGAATTTTAGCTGCTTCCTGAAGGGCATCTTTAGGAGTGATAGAACCATCTCCATCTATAGTAATTACTAACTTCTCGTAATCTGTTTTTTGTTCTACTCTGTAGTTTTCTACTTTGTACTGAACATTTCTTATTGGTGTGAAGATAGAGTCTATGAAAACAGTACCTAATGGTGCATTTCCATATTTATTCTCGTCTGCTGGTCTATATCCACGACCTTTACCTACGGTCATTTCTATATTCAACTTAACGTTCTTCTCTAAAGTACAAATCACTAAATCAGGATTTAGCACTTGGAAAGCAGAAGTAAAGTTACCTATATCTCCAGCACTAAAAGTATCTTGACCACTTATAGCGATGTTTACTGTTTCTTCATTAGTTCCGTCTATCTGCTGCTTGAATCTAACTTGCTTCAGATTAAGAACCATTTCTGTAACATCCTCAACCACACCTTTTATGGTAGAGAACTCATGATCTACTCCTTCTATTCTGATAGAAGTAATAGCAAACCCCTCTAAAGAAGAAAGTAATATTCTTCTTAGTGCATTTCCTACTGTGATACCGAAACCAGGCTCTAATGGTCTGAACTCAAACTGACCGTGGAAGTCATCAGAGTCAATCATTATTACTTTATCTGGTTTTTGGAAATCTAAAATTGCCATTTGAGTTTTTTATAGGGTTAATTATTATTTAGAGTACAGCTCGACTATAAGTTGCACGTTAATATTCTCTGGTATTTGCTCTAAATGTGGAACAGTGATAAAAGTACCTCTCATGTCATTTGAGTTCCAGTCTAACCATTCGTGAGTGTTAGCTCCACTAGCGCTCAAAGAAGAAGTAATAGACTGCAAAGACTTAGACTTTTCTCTTACACCTACTACATCACCTGGCTTTAACTGGTAAGAAGGAATATTTACTATTTCTCCATTCACAGTAATATGTCTATGACCAACTAACTGACGTGCACCTCTTCTAGAATTAGATAAACCTAATCTGAAAACCGTATTGTCTAATCTAGACTCACATAATTGAAGAAGAATCTCACCTGTAATCCCAGACTTAGCAGAAGCTTTCTTGAACAAGTTTGAGAATTGTCTCTCTAGAATTCCATAAGTGTACTTTGCTTTCTGCTTTTCAGCTAACTGAACAGCATATTCAGACTGCTTATTTCTTCTCTTATTAGGACCATGAACACCTGGAGGATAATTTCTCTTTTCTAGTGCTTTGTCTGGACCAAAGATTGGTTCTCTAAACCTTCTTGCAATTTTTGACTTAGGGCCTGTATATCTTGCCATTTCTAATGATTTCTTCTAGTTTATACTCTTCTCCTTTTCGGTGGTCTACATCCGTTATGTGGGATAGGCGTTACATCTACTATTTCAGTAACCTCTATACCATTATTATGTAAAGTTCTGATGGCAGATTCTCTACCCTGACCAGGTCCTTTCACATAAACTTTAACTTTTCTAAGACCAAACTCGTGAGCTTCTTTAGCACAATCCTCTGCAGCTAACTGAGCTGCGTAAGGAGTATTCTTTTTAGAACCTCTGAATCCCATTTTTCCAGCAGATGACCAACTGATCACCTGACCCTGAGTATTTGTCAATGATATTATGATGTTGTTAAAGCTCGCTTTTATGTGCGCCTCTCCAACAGCTTCTACCTTGACGTTCTTTTTCTTTTTTGCGTTTGATTTAGCCATAATCCAACGATTTAATCGTTATCTATTATTTAGTAGCTTTCTTCTTGTTAGCTACAGTTTTTCTCTTTCCTTTTCTCGTTCTAGAGTTGTTCTTAGTTCTCTGACCTCTTAAAGGTAAACCAGATCTGTGTCTGATACCTCTGTTACATCCTATATCCATAAGACGTTTGATATTCATTTGAACTTCTGAACGAAGAGCACCCTCTACCTTGAATTCCTCAGCTACGATAGATCTGATCTTTCCAAGCTCATCATCATTCCACTCATCTACCTTCTTATCTTCGCTAACCTCAGCTTGCTTTAAAATTTGTGCAGCTCTGCTATTACCGATACCGAAGATGTAAGTTAAACTAATAACTCCTCTTTTATTCTTAGGGATGTCTATACCTGCTATTCTAGCCATAGTTTTTTCTTTTAATAAGGTTTATCCTTGTCTCTGCTTGAACCTAGGATTCTTTTTATTAATTACATATAATCTACCTTTTCTCTTCACGATTTTACAATCGGCAGATCTCTTCTTTAATGATGCTCTTACCTTCATTTTCTTCTACTTATATCTAAATGTAATACGACCTTTAGTAAGATCATAAGGTGACATAGCCACCTTTACCTTATCTCCTGGTAATATTTTTATATAGTACATTCTCATTTTTCCAGAGATGTGAGCGAGAATCACATGTCCATTTTCTAGTTCTACTCTGAATCTAGCATTTGATAGTGCTTCTATTATCGTTCCATCCTGTTCTATTGAGGCTTGTTTGGCCATATACTATTCTTAATTTTTTATTACTTGTTCTATATAATCAAAAGTCGATAAAACTTCAGCTTTTCCTTTTCGAACTACTACATCATGCTCAAAGTGAGCTGACGGTAATCCATCTGCAGTAACTATAGTCCAACCATCATTCTTTTGGCGAACTGCTTTACCTCCTAAATTAATCATCGGCTCGATAGCTAATACCATGCCTTCTTTTAATTTAGGACCATTTCCCTTTCTACCATAGTTCGGTACTTCAGGCGCTTCATGCAAATTTGTTCCCAATCCATGTCCTACAAGCTCTCTCACTACTCCATATCCGAATGACTCCGTATAACTTTGCACCGCAAATCCTATATCTCCAATTCTATTTCCTGCTACTGCTACTTCAATGGCCAGATTTAAAGATTCCTTTGTCCTCTTTAAAAGATTGGCTACTTCTTCACTAATCTCACCCACAGCAAAAGTGTATGCACTGTCTCCCCAATAACCATTCTTAAATACTCCACAGTCTATAGATACTATGTCACCTTCTTTTAATGGCTCTTTAGTAGGTATTCCGTGAACTACTTCTGCGTTCACTGATGTGCACAAACTTCCGGGGAAGTCATTGTACCCTTTAAAGCCAGGTACTGCATCATTACTTCTTATGAAGTCTTCTGCTATAGCATCTAATTCCAGTGTGCTCACACCAGGCTTTAAATGCTTAGCTACTTCAGCTAAAGTTTTTCCAACAAGTAAAGAACTTTCTCTTATTAATTCTATCTCCTCTTCCGATCTGTAATTTATTCTTCTCATTTCAAAAAGGAGTGCAAAAATACACTATCCAGTAATACCACTGACAGGCATTCCTGTTCTTCCTTTTAATGTTCCACTCTGCATTAAGCCATCATAGTGTCTAGACAGTAAATGGCTTTCAATCTGCTGAAGTGTATCAAGTATAACTCCCACCATAATTAGAAGAGATGTTCCTCCAAAGAATATGGCGAAGTTTTGTGAATTTGTTAATCCTAAGTTTTCCTTAGCTACTATGGCAGGCATGATAGCGATAATGGCTAAGAACACTGAACCTGGAAGTGTAATTCTACTTAAAATCTCATCTAAATATTCTGCAGTAGGACGACCTGGCTTAATACCTGGAACGAAACTTCCGTTTCTCTTCATGTCATCAGAAATCTGGTTTACATTCACTGTAATGGCCGTGTAGAAATACGTAAACACGATTATCATTATAGCGAAAATCAGATTATACCAGAATCCATTGAAATTACTCAATGATGCCACCCATTCTGAACCCTGGAAAGTCTCACTTTGAGAGAGGTACAATGGCACGAACATAATAGCTTGAGCAAAGATGATAGGCATTACCCCTGACGAGTTCACTTTTAATGGAATAAAGCTTCTAGCTTGCTCTCCTTTAGGTAATTCACCAGAAGAAAAATTACTCTTGGCGAAGTGAACAGGAACTCTTCTTACTGCTTGTACTAATGCAACACTAGCTACAATTACCAAGAAGAAGGCTGCTATTTCTACTAAGAAGAAGAATGGTGTACCTGCTCCCCACTCCTCTAATATAGCTCTTGGGAATCCGGCAATAATACCAATCATGATGATGATTGAAATTCCATTACCAATTCCTTTATCAGTAATTTTCTCTCCTAACCACATGATGAATAGCGTACAACATGTTAAAATAACTACTGAAGAAAACCACCAGAAAGGACCTTCATTAGGAACTGCTCCAGGAACATTAGCAACTGTAGAAGCTAAGTAACCAGGTGCTTGAACTAAGGTAATAGCTATAGTCAAGAACCTCGTGTACTGATTTAGTTTCTTTCGTCCACTTTCTCCTTCTTTCTGCATCTTTTGCACCGCTGGAACAGCTATACCCATTAATTGCATGATGATAGATGCAGAGATGTAAGGCATAATCCCTAACGCAAAAATGGATGCTCTAGAAAAAGCTCCACCACTGAATAGATTAAGTAAATCACCTAATCCACCACCACCATTAGCAGCAGCTTGGTCAAGTGCATTAGAATCTACTCCAGGTATAATTATGAATGATCCTATTCTATAAATTAGGATTAAACCAAGTGTAAAGAGGATTTTTTTTCTAAGCTCCTCAATGGCAAAAATGTCTTTTATTTTTTGAATGAATCCCTTCATCAATCTGTTAGTTTAAAGTGTAACTGCGCTTCCGCCCGCAGCTTCTATGGCTTTTAAAGCAGTCTCTGAAAATTTATGAGCCGTCACCTGAACTTTAGCTGATAATTCTCCTCTTCCTAGCACCTTTACAAGGTCTTTTTTACTAGCAAGTCCATTATCAACGAGAACGTCTGGCGTGATCTCAGTAATTTTCTTTTCGTCAACTAAGCTTTGTAATGTGTCTAAGTTAACGGCTTTATATGCCACACGGTTTCTATTTTTAAAACCAAACTTAGGAACACGTCTCTGTAGTGGCATTTGACCACCTTCGAAACCAATTTTAGATTTATATCCTGAACGTGACTTGGCTCCTTTATGACCTCTTGTAGAAGTTCCACCTTTACCTGATCCTTGACCTCTTCCTATTCTTTTTCCCTTCTTTACAGAACCTTCTGCTGGAGTTAAATTACTTAAATTCATAATCGTAATATTGTTAGGGTTATTACTTCTCTTCTACTTTTAAGAGATGTTTAACTTTTTGAATCATTCCAAGCACCTGAGGAGTAGCCTCTTTTTCTATAGGGCTATTCAGTTTCTTTAAACCAAGAGCTTGGACAGTATCTTTCTGTCTCTTAGGCTTACCGATGGTACTTCTTACTTGTGTGATTACTACTTTTCCCATAACTAAATTTCTTATCCGTGGAATACTTTGTTTACACTGATTCCTCTTAAATCAGCTATTTCTTGTGGATCTCTTAACTGCTGAAGAGCATCTATAGTAGCCTTTACCACGTTATGCGGGTTAGACGATCCTTTAGATTTAGCCAGTACGTCTTTTACACCTACTGATTCCAAAACCGCTCTCATGGCTCCACCGGCTATTACACCTGTACCACTAGACGCTGGCTTGATGAAAATTCTAGCTCCACCATACTTACCTAGCTGCTCATGTGGAATGGTTCCATTGTGCACAGGTACTTCTACTAGATTCTTTTTAGCATCATCTACAGCCTTAGCAATAGCTTCAGAAACTTCCTTGGCTTTTCCTAGTCCATGACCAACAATACCGTTTTCATTTCCTACCACTACTATAGCAGAGAAGCTAAAGGTTCTACCACCTTTGGTAACTTTAGTTACTCTGTTAACAGTAACTAACTTATCCTTTAGTTCGATCTCACTTGATCTTAAGAATTTTTTCTTTGTACTCATTTGTCTTAGAATTTTAATCCAGCTTCTCTAGCTGCTTCTGCTAAACTTTTAATTCTTCCGTGGTATAAATATCCGCTTCTATCGAATACAACCTGCGTAATATCTTTTCCCTTGGCAGCTTCAGCTATAGCTTTACCTACTAGTCCAGCTTGTTCTGTTTTATTTACAGACTGAGCATCTTTCATTTTAGTAGAACCAGCTGCTGCTAATGTAACTCCATTAACGTCATCTATGATCTGAGCATAAATTTGCTTGTTACTTCTGAATACAGATAGCCTTGGTAATTCTGGAGTTCCGAAAATCTTCGAACGAACTCTTTTTCTGATTTTTTCTCTTCTAAGTACTTTACTATTCGTAGCCATCTTATAATTTATTTAGCTGCAGCTTTACCTGCTTTTCTTCTAATATATTCACCTACATATTTCACACCTTTACCTTTGTATGGTTCAGGTTTTCTTAATGATCTGATCTTAGCTGCCACTTGACCTACAAGCTGCTTGTCATGTGATTCTAATGTCACTAAAGGATTCTTTCCCTTTTCTGTTTCAGCAGAAACTTTTATTTCCTTAGGCAATTCGATAACAATAGGGTGAGAGAAACCAAGCGATAATTCTAAAATCTGTCCAGAAGCTTTAGCTCTAAAACCTAC
>CAZTVP010000096.1:0-7716 GCA_964616995.1 uncultured Comamonadaceae bacterium | reverse complement strand
TGGCATACATGGCTAACCGACTATTGTCTATACCGAACTGTTTATCACCCATTAGTGCTTCACCGCTAAGTTTGAGAAGAATCCGTTTGTATTTCATAAGCATGGAAATTTTTCTAGGCGAAGATGCGAAAAATAACTGATTATCCTAATCTAAAAATTATGCACAAAAAAACCCCGACTGATTTTACAGTCGGGGTTTCTTATAAATGTGTTTGAACTTATTAGTTCAAGCTGGCTCTTTTAAAAGAGTTTACAGTTAAACCATCTTCTTTCTGCTGTAAGTATGCAGAGATAGTCACCTTATTGTCTTTTATGAATGCTTGATTTAGAAGAGTGCTTTCTTTGAAGAATTTTTTAAGTCTTCCTTGAGCAATTTTATCAGCCATTTCAGCCGGTTTTCCTTCTTGAATAGCTAGTTCTTTTCCTATCTCTAGTTCTTTAGCTATTACGTCCTCAGGCATGCTGCTCTCATCTACTGCTACTGGAGCCATAGCAGCTACTTGCATAGCTACATCTTTAGTAACATCCTCTCCAGCTGCCTTGTTAAAGCTAACGATAGACGCCAGGCTATTACCAGGGTGGTTATATGCTACAGTAGTTTCTCCTTCTACAGTTTCAAAGTATGAAAGCTCTATCTTTTCTCCGATTTTTCCTATTTCCTCAGTAAGCTTCTCAGCTATAGTTAATTCAGTACCAGGAAACTTCTTAGCTTTTAAATCTTCTAAGTTAGCTGGTGCTTCTTCCACAGCTACACCTAAAATAGTATTAGCTACTTCACCGAAAGCTTCATTCTTAGCTACGAAATCAGTTTCACAGTTTAAGATGATAGCTACAGCCTTCTTTCCGTCAGCAGTAGTTTTAGCTAAAGCTAAACCTTCACTAGCTTCTCTATCTCCTCTTTTGGCCGCTACTTTTTGACCTTTCTTTCTAAGAATGTCTACAGCTGCGTCAAAGTCACCTTGAGCTTCCTCAAGAGCCTTTTTACAGTCCATCATTCCAGCACCTGTTTGCTTTCTTAATTTGTTTACTTCTGATGCAGTAATTTTCATCGTCTTTACTATTACGTTTTACCGAATATGAATTTATTCAGCAGCCTTTTCTTCAGTTTTAGCTGCTTCTTCTTTTTGTTTTTGAGCTTGATTCTCCTCTTTAGCTGCTTTTCTCTCGTTTAAACCTTCAGCTATAGCTGTAGCCACGTGAGTCATGATTAGGTCTATAGACTTAGCCGCGTCATCATTCGCAGGAATAGGAAAATCAATTTTTCTAGGGTCAGAGTTTGTATCTACCATAGCGAAGATTGGAATGTTTAATTTCAATGCTTCCGCTACCGCTATGTGTTCCTTCATAACATCTACTACGAAGATAGCCGCTGGTATTCTAGTTAAATCAGCTATAGAACCTAAGTTCTTTTCAAGCTTGTCCTTCTGACGTGATTTCTGAAGTCTCTCTCTTTTAGAAAATGTTTGGAATGTTCCATCCGTCTTCATTTTCTCAATTCTGTTCATCTTTCTGATAGACTTTCTGATAGTGGCAAAGTTGGTTAACATACCACCAGACCATCTTTCAGTAATATAAGGCATGTTAATAGCAGCAGCTTTCTCCGCTACTATAGACTTAGCCTGCTTTTTAGTAGCCACGAAAAGAATCTTCTTTCCAGACTTAGCCATTTGTTTCATGGCAGAAGCAGCTTCATCTAACTTAACCGCAGTCTTATTTAAATCGATGATATGGATTCCTTTCTTCTCAGTGAAGATATAAGGAGCCATGTTTGGATTCCACTTCATTTTTAGGTGACCGAAGTGAGCACCAGCTTGTAAAAGCTCTTCAAATGTTGCTTTAGGCATTTTAATACTTGTTTACGTTCTTATAATTATTACTAGCAATCCTAGGCTATGCTCAAACTTGTTTTAAGTCTGAGGTTTCCTAGTGATTTAGATGCTAAACAAGCCCAGTGAGTGACCGAAGTAATTACTTCGTAAACCGAAGCTGGCAGAGCCAGCGTAGGTTTAACGCTTACTGAACTGGAATTTCTTTCTTGCTTTTTTCTGACCAGGTTTCTTTCTCTCTACCTCTCTCGGGTCTCTAGTAGTAAGACCTTCTGCTTTAAGTGCGGGCTTATACTCTTCGTTAATTTCTACTAACGCTTTAGTAATAGCTAGTCTTACAGCTTCAGCTTGCCCTGTGATTCCACCTCCGTTAACATTTACTTTAACATCATACTTTCCAGCAGTGTCAGTAATGTTAAACGGCTGAGTGATTTTGTACTGTAATGTAGGAACTGGGAAAAACTCTTTATAGTCTTTCTTGTTTACTGTAACATTTCCTTTCCCTTCAGAGATATATGCTCTGGCTACAGCTGCTTTTCTTCTTCCAGAAGTTTTAATCGTCTCCATGAAACCTGTGATTAATATTTTAAGGTGTATTCAGATGGTTTTTGAGCCTCATGCTTGTGCTCAGAACCTGCATACACATATAAATTTCTAAATAATTCTCTACCTAATTTAGTTTTAGGAAGACATCCTTTAATAGCTTTCTCTACCATAGCAGTAGGTTTCTTAGCCATCATGTCTTTAGCGCTTCTTGTCTTCTGACCTCCTGGGTAACCTGTGTGCCAGATGTACTCTTTCTGCTCCCACTTAAGCCCTGTAAGCTTAATCTTGTCAGCATTAAGAATGATTACATTATCTCCACAGTCAGCGTGAGGAGTATAAAGAGGCTTATGCTTTCCTCTTAATAATAAAGCCACTTGAGAAGCTAATCTTCCTAATACTTGGTTTTCAGCATCTATTACTAACCACTCTTTATTAGCGGTTTCTTTATTGGCTGATAATGTTTTATAACTAAGTGTATCCACCTTTACAGAACTTTTAAATTAATTTTTAAAACGAGGAGCTGAGTTATCAACAACGCGCACCTTTCCTAAAAAAGGGCTGCAAAATTACTGGTTATTTTTCAGATGAACAAACAATCCGATGTGGATTATAGAAAGATTTACTTCAGGCTTAATTAGTTGCATACTTCAAGCCCATTAACTAACACTGCTACAGCACATTCCATTCGCTTTGGACACTTCTTGCACGCTTTTTTACCCTTCTTATATTTTTTGCAGCACTTTTTTTTCATCCATAGTTCTTGCGTTGCAAAGTATTTAGATAATTCAGAAACGGGCTGTTGTGTCATTTTCATGAGCTCAAAGTAAAAACAACATTGCGCAGCAGACAATAGCCCAAATATGGTATTTTCTATTTCATAAATCTGTAGTGAAAACCAAGTGTTACCGCATTAGAACTGAAGCCAAGGGAACCTCTATAATCAGTTGATTTGAAGCCGTTGTCTGATGTCATAGATACTGTTAAAGATGGTCTTGTTTCTAAACTTATAGACAAGAATTTGCTAGCGGCTAGCTGAAAGCCCAAGATATAGCCTAAGGATGGACTTATATTATCAATAGTTCTTTGATCAAGTATAGAGCTTGGACTAGATTGATTAGTTCTTTGTACTGAAAGAGTGGGTTCAAACCCATGAATAAATTCAAGTTTATCATCAATTGACTTTCTTTTTTCAAAACCGATTCCAAATCCAGCGGCTATACCACCGAAACTATTATCGTTACTAATGTTAGCAGTGAAGTTGAAATTACCAGCTCTAATTCGAAGGTATTTGTTTGCTGATCGTTGTTTTTTGTAAATGAAAGAGAAGTCATTTAGGTTGGACATCTGAAGTCCAATTTCTCGGTTTACTTCCTGTGCTTTAGAAGTTGTAGAAATAAAATAAATAGGTAAGAGTAGAGCGAGAATTTTGAATAATTTCATAAGCTTAGTATAGTTTGTTTTAAAAAGCACTTTCAAGCACAACAACTATGCCTCAGTGTGAAACCCTTCCAAGCGTATGAGGCTTATTACAAATTACTTTGCCTACATAGCTGTGATAAGCTAGATTACTTCTATGGAGCTTGCTAAATCAGCAGCCTCCTTTCTCATTTTTTCTATATCTGAATCTACTTCACCATTTAAAAGCACCACACCCATTCTTCTGTATGGTCGAGTGGTGGGTTTTCCAAATAGGCGAATGTCTGTGTTTCTGTTTTTAAGTACCTCTTCAACACCTGAAAACTCAGGAGCTTCTGCGCTTTCTTTAGTTGCCAGAATTACTGCGCTCACTCCAGCTTTTTCTTGTGTGATTTCTGGAATAGGATAGCCTAGAATGGTTCTGGCGTGAAGTTCGAACTCGCTGAGGTTTTGAGAGCCTGCTAATGTGCACATTCCAGTGTCGTGTGGTCTAGGGCTGAGTTCTGAAAAATATACTCCATCATTGGCTATGAAGAATTCTACGCCCCATAAACCAGCACCTTCTAGTTCTCTGGTTACTTTCTCAGCCATGTCTTGTGCCGTGGCTAAATCTTCAGGTGAAATAGGGCAGGGCTGCCAGCTTTCTTGATAATCTCCGCGTTCTTGACGATGACCAATGGGCGGACAAAAGAGTGTTTTACCACTATGCTGAGTAACAGTCAATAGGGTGATTTCTGTATGAAAATCTACAAATGCTTC
The DNA here is from genome assembly GCA_964616995.1 of uncultured Comamonadaceae bacterium. Classification (GTDB taxonomy): domain Bacteria; phylum Bacteroidota; class Bacteroidia; order Flavobacteriales_D; family Sanyastnellaceae; genus ASP10-05a. The sequence continues at coordinate 3,169 of CAZTVP010000096.1, read as the reverse complement.
TATGATAACCTCTGCCAAATCTCCTCTGGAGCCTTCCATGGCATAATTCCAGCTGTGCTCAATATCTGATTCTGATTTTATGACTGACTGACCTTTACCACTGGAACTCATAAGTGGTTTTACCACGCATGGCATCCCGATTTTTGCCACACCTAGCTTAAATTCTTCAAGCGTGGTAGCGTACACATAATCAGCGGTTTTCAAGCCTAAATCTTTGGCTGCCAAATCTCTAATGAGCTTTCTGTTCATGGTGAAATTAGCCGCCTTGGCCGAAGGAACTACGGTGATTCCTTGTTTTTCATACTCGTAAAAACGCTCAGTTCTTATGGATTCTACCTCTGGCACCACTAGTTTAGGCTGATGCTTGGCTATAACAGCATCTAATTGCGCTCCGTCTAACATGTTTATGACTTCGAATTCATCTGCTACCTGCATGGCTGGTGCTCCTGCATAACTATCGCAGGCTACTACGTGTTCTCCTAAGCGTTGCAATGCTATAACCAGTTCCTTTCCTAATTCTCCGCTGCCGAGTAAGACTATTTTGTGTGACATTTTTCAGAATTTGGTAGCGAAGGTAAATGGAAAACTCGCCCCTAGCCCTTTCTGGGAGGGGAATATTCTTGGAGTGACTTAAAACTCCAACGTCAACTGCCCCTTTATGGATTTACTCTCTCTCACGTTCAAATTACTTACTCCCACTCCTAATAATCTAATAGGTTCCTCAGGCGGATTTTCTGAGAGTAGCTGAGAAGCTACGGCATAAATGTCTTCTGACTCTTCTAGAAATTCTTCTACAGTTCTGCTTCTGGTGTTGAGCTTGAACTCATGGTCTTTGATTTTTACGGTGACCGTTTTTCCTTTTAATCCTGCTTTTTTCAAGCGTTTACTCACTGATTCAGAAATGCTGGCTATGGCCGCTAGCATAGGTTCTAATTCAGTCAAATCTTCAGAGAAAGTGTTTTCAGCACTTACGGACTTGGTTATTCTGTCTGCCTTAACTGGTCTATTATCTATGCCTCTGCAGATGTGGTAGTAGTAAGCTCCTGATTTGCCAAATATTCGGACTAATTCTGGTCTGGTGTAGCGTTGCAAATCTGCTCCAGTTTGAATACCGAGTTTATTCATCTTTTCCGCGGTGACCTTTCCTACACCGAAGAACTTTTTTATGGGCAGAGCTGCTATGAATTCATCTATTTGGTCTGGAGCTACTAGGGTTTGACCATTGGGTTTGTTGATGTCTGAGGCTACCTTGGCTAAGAACTTATTGATTGAGATGCCTGCGCTAGCTGTTAGTCCTGTTTCTTGTTGGACTTTCCAGCGTATTTCTGAAGCTATCATGGATGCCGAAGGAAAGTTCAGCTTGTTGGTAGTAACGTCTAGAAACGCCTCGTCTAGAGAAAGTGGCTCTACTAAATCTGTGTATTCATAAAAGATGTTTCTTATCTGTTTAGATACGGATTTATAGACATCAAAACGGTGTTTTACAAATATCAGTTCTGGACAGAGTCTGGCAGCGGTAATGGAAGGCATGGCTGAGCGCACACCGAATTTTCTAGCTTCATAACTGGCTGCGGCCACTACGCCACGTTCTCGGCTTCCGCCTACGGCTATGGGTTTTCCTTTTAGTTTAGGATTGTCTCGCTGTTCTACAGATGCGTAGAAAGCGTCCATGTCAACGTGGATTATTTTTCTATTTGATGATGGCTGGGGCACATAGCAAAGATAGATGACCCAACCCTAATCCTACTTCCACAATCGCTCAGCACATCCCTCCACGGAGAGGAATATTCTGTGTCTTATTGATTTAGAAACACTTGTTTGGATTTTTCCAATCCATTGCAACGCGAAAAATTTTTCCAATCAAGTATAATGTTTCTTGAGCTTACGACTTGATTATTTTGAACGACTTCAGCCCTGAGGTACGTGTTTTTCTTTTTAGACTTAAGGAATTTTTTAAGCGTTGATATTTCTTTGGTAGAAGTACTGTTGATTTTGGTTTGAATGGACTTTTGACTCAGCACTTTGCCAGTTTTAGCATTTATCATTTGGAGATTGATTTGGCATTGCACCGCAGATTTACCATCATTACTGAGCCATAATTTTATGTCTCTTCCTTCTGCTTGAATTATGGGGAGCATCTGCTCATACATCTCTTTCACTTTCAAGTGAGCCGCTTTTTCGTTTCCTGTGTAATCTATGGTGCTCCAGCTGGGGCCTGGCCAGCAGTCGTTTAGCTGCCAGTAGAGTGTGCCCATGCAGTGCGGGCGGTTCTGTCGGTGAGCTTCTATGGCCTTTTCATAAGCTATGGCTTGTGTGAGCTGACTGAGTTCTGTAAACTCTTTAAAAGTCTGAGGTTCTGGAAAGTATTGACTTATGTGCTCGGCTATTAGTCCGTTTCCTATGTAGCTTTTTTGCCTGTGTTTCATGCTTTCGGAAGTAAGAAACAGTGAGTCCTTAGGTATGTAGCGGTGCAAAAGTTCTAGGTCAGGAAAACTCTGAAAACCATACTCAGACATGAACCTTCCGACATTGGTATAGTAGTTTTCAAACGGTTCTCTGTTATGCCAAACTCCCCAGTAGTGCATGGAGCCAGCGTTAAAATCTCCTTTTGGGCCCCAGTTGCTGAGCGGAGAAGTGTGCGTGTAAGTACGCTTGTCATAGGCTCCTATGATTTGAGGAATGGAATAGGAGAATAGTCTATCGTAGTCGGTTTTGATTTTCTGCTGGGTTTTCTCATCAAGGTCATATTCCTTTTGCCAGCCCCAGTTATGCCACGCTACATTTACTTCATTATTTCCATTCCAGTGTGCTATGCAGGGATGATTTCTGAGTCGCTTCACTTGGTAAGTAACTTCGTCTTTCACTGAACTTAGGAATTCTTTATTTCCAGGATACATGCTGCAGGCAAACATGAAATCCTGCCAAACCAGAATGCCGTGTTCATCACACAAATCATAGAAAACATCTCGTTCATAAATACCTCCACCCCAGACTCTGAGCATATTGAAATTAGCTTCTTTGGCCTGGAGAATCAGCCGTTCATAGTCCTCATCTGTTTTTTGATTAATGAACACATCTTGAGGAATGTAGTTGGCACCTTTGGCAAAGATGGGATAATCATTTACAGTAAAGTAAATTCAGGCGAGCCACTCGACGAGGATAATAAAAT
>CAZTVP010000095.1:6052-7788 GCA_964616995.1 uncultured Comamonadaceae bacterium | reverse complement strand
TCCTTCTGGGTTTGTTTTATTCTCTTCGTTCATTATTTACAGTTTGAATAGAAGTGTTCTAGGTGTTGGTAAAGTGTAACTAAGCCTTTAGACTTGGAGTCGTTACTGTAGTTTATTTTAAATTCTGTATCGAATATAGAGGAAACCTCTTGTTCGTTTAATCCACTAGATTTTACGATTAGCGGAATAAGTTCTTCTTTATCTAAATTGGTTTTCAGTTTATATCTAGACCTGAGGAAGTAGTTAAAATTAGCCATCATTTCTGTACATAAGATTCCATGGTCTTTAGCACTCAAGTAAAAGCTTGAAAGTACTTTTACATAACTCAAAGATGTATTCTTAGGAAAATCAAAGTGCTTGATAACAGGAAGTCGTCTCTTAAAACTGAATAATAGATAAATCACACTAGCTATTAAAATAGCGTAGAACGTCCATTTTAGCGCATCATGTTTTAGGATAAAAGTCATAGGGGAAGTAGCCTTTTCTCCATAGTCATAATCAGGCGTAGAAAGGTTTACATACTGGTAATGATGATTTAGATACATCTTACCCTCTTTCCTGTAATTTAATACTTCACTGGCATACTCGAAACCTGATTTTTCCTTAAAATAAATATTCGAAAACATAACAGGGTTCATGTGAATGAAGAGCTTACCTTCTCCATAATCTGAGCTAAAAAAGTAGGACAATGAATCGTTTAAAACTGCCAGCGGCTTTAAATCACCTTGTTCCTGATATTCACTGAGTAGGACGCTGTCTATTCCATGCCATAAATAAGTCTCCACGGTATCTTTCTGGATGAACTTAAAACTGTAATTCTTTTCTGGTTCTGAATTAAAGTAGGAGGTGACTAAAGAATCTTCTAAGTACAGGTGATGCTGAAATTCTTCATCTTCTATATCCAGTTCTGATTCTTCGTTATAATCATTTTGCGCAGCAGATGAAAAGAGAAAATCTTTAAACTCTGATTTATGCTCCATTCTTTCAGAGTATTCCACATCAAAGTCTATTCCTGTTACTTTTTCTATTAGTCGCTGAGGTAAAAAATCACTACAGAATATGACGTGATTTCCACGCTCCATAAATCCTAGGATTTTCTCTTCGTGGTCTTGGCTGAGATAGATATCATTTTCTAGATAAAGCATGGTTCCAGAGCCAGAGTCAGCGGCAAGCTCAAAAGGAGTATTCCTAGTAATGAGTTCAAAGTCTTCATCATAAGTCTTTCTTAATACGTCCACAAAGAGGCCTAAATCATAAGGTTCATATTTTTTATCTCTTAGGTTGACTTCCCACTGATATGAGCTAGGTCTAGAATTTACCCAAGCAGCTATGGCTACCACCAAGGCTAATACTATTACAGCTCCTATGTAGTTCTTTTGGTTCAAGCTGCTTTCTTCGTTTGTTTTAGTCCATTAATTTGTGTAGCCATAAAGTCCAGCACATGCTTCATCTGAATATCATCTAACTCTAGCGTACCGTACCAGATGTTTTCAAATAGCATCAGCGAGTGCTGAAAACTGGGATAGAACTTATCATTTTTAATTTCGTAGAGGTACTCATGATTGGTTTTTTGCCGCTGCCAGTTGATTTTTCCAGTTTCGGCTAATAGTCTAATGATATAAATGAAACTGAATCGTATAGCTAATTTATAGTTGCCCGCTTCCTTGGCTTCATGAATATATCTTTCTAAATCATTATCGAATAGATTCTCCTCTATGTCTGCTATGTCCTCTTCT